>NZ_DKLH01000059.1:6044-26030 GCF_002455685.1 Sphingobacterium sp. UBA6645 | reverse complement strand
GAACGTGCTTTCGAAAACAGTATTTCTATGTTTATGCGGTCCGAGAAGGTTCCTTTTGACCCAGAGATGGCGGCATTAGCGACTTATTGGAAAGCCGAAGCGATGTATGAAGTTCGTAAATATGGGGAAGCGGTAGATAACTTTTCGAAGTTCCTTCAGTTGCCAGCAGCACGAAATACAACTGTATACAATTATGCAAATTATGCCTTAGCGTATGCCGCATTTCGTATTAATCGATATAACGTCGCAGCACAGTATTTTGAACGTTTTTTGGCATCAGAGGAAGGTTCCTTAGACAAAAAAATACGTCATGACGTAATAGCTCGTCTTGGTGACTCTTATCTCTCTACGCGCAACTATGGCCGTGCGAATGAGTATTATAGCCGGCTTATAAAGGAAAAGGCGCCAAACGAAGATTATGCCTTGTTTCAGCAAGGAATCATTAAAGGGCTTCAGGGCGATAACGAAGGCAAATTAAATACGCTGAGGGCTGTGGTAGAGCAATTTCCGAACTCAAACTATGCGGATGATGTCGCGTTTGAAATTCCTTATTTGTCATTTACCACTGGTGATTACGAGTCCGCTATTTCGGGGCTTCAGCAAATGATCAAACGATATCCTCGAAGTAGCTATGTGCCTAGAGCCTTGATGACAATCGGTCTTGTACAATACAATAACAATGATAATGAGGCAGCAATGGCTACTTTCCAAAAGGTGGTAGAGGAGTATTCGACGACTAGTGAGGCAGCTCAAGCGATGCTTTCTATCGAAAATATATATTTGGATCAAGGGGATGCAACTAGTTATATACACTACGCAACGAGCAACAATATCGCTGACCTAAGTGTTTCCGAACAGGATAACTTGGCATTCCAAGCTGGACGTACCTTATTTGCGCGCGGACAATATGGCCCAGCGGTAGAAGCAATTAACGCGTATTTCGACAAGTTTCCGAAGCCTAGACAGGAAAAGCATGCGCGTTACATTAGAGGGGTAAGTTTATATCATACTGGGCATCCTCGCGAAGCGTTACATGATTTGAATATTATATTAAACGATTGGACAAGTCAGTATACGGAACAAACTTTGATGACAGTCGCTGCTTTGTACTTAAGTTTAAAGGAGTATAACGAGGCGATTGTTCACCTCAAAAAGTTAGAGCTAAATTCGGATTATAAGAAGAATTATGGATACGCAGTGACTAACCTTATGATCTGCTACTACGAGCTTGGAGATTTTGAACAGATGGAGAATTATGTTGAACTCATTAAAAATTATGATAAAGCATCTGAAGCCGAGATTGCTACTGCACATTTGTATAGTGCGAAGGCATCGCTAGCGAAAGAAGATAAGGCTACTGCGATGAAAGAGCTGAATTTGGCGGCTTTGAAAGGTAAGTCTGCCGCAAGCGCTGAGGCAAGATATAGAGTAGCAATGATGCAGTATGAAAATAAGGAGTACAGCAAAGCGCAAAAGTCGGCTTTTGATGTCATTGAAAATATGGATGAACAGGACTATTGGGTGGCTAAGAGTTTTATCTTGCTTGCTGATACTTATGCTAGGAAAGGGGATGCTGTGCAGGCAAGAAGTACTTTGGAAAGTGTGATTGAGAATTATGAGGGCGATGATGATATCATTCCAACTGCTAAAGCACGTTTGCAGAAATTGAAGAAGTAGAAAGGGTAGAAGGGTATTCTTTAAACTACGATAATAAATGGATTGCCAACTTTTAAAATAAGAGTTGGCTTTTTTATTTATTGTTACCACCTATAGTATTTTATCAATAAACTTTCCTACAACCGATTTATAGTCATAATATTGATTAATAGTGTGTTAAAAATATCGGTTGTTTTTGAATATTTGTTTTAACAAATAACAAATATTTTGAGGAAATAAATACATTAATGACAATAGGGTGACAAAACGCATCGTTTTACACTTCGAGAAAAAGATTATAAATCCTATAATTGTGTTAACTAACTGCCTGTTAAAACGGGTACGTAAACAATTCCTAAACTAACCAAAATTATGATGATGAGAACAAAATTCCTTCCTCCCATCTTTGCGTTTCTATTCTCCATATTCTTTCAGCTGAATGCTCAGCAGCTGAGTATCAGAGGGATAGTGAGGGATAGCGAAACGATGGAATCTATTGCAAATGTCACTATTATTTCTGGTAAAAATAGTTTGCAAAGTGATCAATCTGGAAATTTTAATATCGATGCGCCCAAGGGATCGAAACTTAAATTTACTTCATTGGGCTATCGTTCGTCTGAGATTGTTGTCGAATCGTCCTTTGTAGAAGTCCTGTTAATTAGGGACTTTGCGGACATTGACGAAGTGGTGGTTGTTGGATATGGAACCGTTAAAAGATCGGATTTAACAGGGTCTGTCACTCGTGTGAATAGCGAAACTTTTAAAAATCAACCGATGACACAATTCACGGATATGCTATCGGGAACTGTCGCCGGATTTTCTTCTAAGCAATCTACCGGCGCGGCAGGGAAAGGTTCCATGCAGATAAGGGGGCCGAATTCAATACAAGCGGGGAGTTCACCCATGATTGTACTAGATGGTGTTATTTTTAATGGCTCTATCGAAGATATCAACCCTAATGATATCAAAACAATCGATATTTTAAAAGACGCGAGTTCAGCAGCGGTATATGGTTCTCGTGCAGCTTCGGGAGTTGTGCTCATCACAACTGAAAAAGGCCATTCCGGCGAACCCTCAATTAATATCTCCTCTTCTGTTGGTGTTTCCCAACTTTTAAATCCAGGTTATTTTGCTAGAGATCCTCAAAACTACTTAAACATGCGTCGTGATTTCTTTCGAAGTAGGGAGTCTAATAAATTGCCGGACTACCATTGGCTTTCTCCCTCCGAGCTGCCAGCCGGTGTCAGCATTGAGGACTGGCGTAAAACGGTAAATAATCCTGATCCTGACGATGAAAAGGAGTGGCTGCGAAGATTGAGTTTTTTTCCAACGGAAATTGAAGGGTATAAAAATAATCAGACAGTTAATTGGGTAGACGAGGGGTTTAGAACCGGACTGCGTCAGGATTATAACATTGGAATATCAGCAGGATCTGAAAAGTCAAAACAGTATTTTTCTTTAGGTTATGTAAATAATCAAGGAATACTTCTTGGCGATAAATACAAGGCCATTCGCGGACGTGTAAATCTAGATTTTGATTTAAGCTCTTGGTTGAAAATCGGTACCAACCTGCAATTTTCGCGACAGGACGAGAGTTCTGTCCCAGCGACTTTGGATAGAATACAAATTATGAGTCCATATGCTAGTTTATATGATGACAAGGGTAAATTAAACTGGTATCCTCATGGTTATTTAGGAGGTCCGACCAATCCGCTTCTTGATCATTATGGACAAGAAAAGGAATATATAACTTACAATCTTTTCGGCTCAGTCTTCGCTGAGATCGCCTTGCCATTTGGTATCCAATATAAAGCTTCATTTCAGCCGTTAATTGAGACGTATCGAGATTATAACTATTGGTCGCCCGAAACTCAAAAAGGAGGGCATACCTTTTCGAATGGTTATGCCACAAGAGATGATTTCACGCTCTCTGAATGGATGATTGATAATTTATTGAAATGGAATAAGGAGATAGGGATCCACAACTTCGATGTGACCTTATTGTATTCAGCAGAAGAAAGGAACACTTGGCTTTCACAAGCGACGAATCAGAACTTCCTGCCTAGCCCTATTCTAGGATTCGGCGGAATTCAGTTTGGTGATAAACCAGCCATTTCTGCTAACGACGAAAAAAGAACAGGCGATGCGTTTATGGCGCGTTTGAACTATAGCTTATTGAAGAAATATTTATTGACCCTCTCCATACGTCGCGATGGCTATTCCGCTTTTGGTCAAGAGAATCCGAAAGCGTCCTTTCCTGCTGCCGCATTTGCATGGCAGATTCACAATGAAGAGTTTTTTAAAGTTAAGTCGGTCAACGAATTGAAGTTGAGGCTTTCGTGGGGAGTCAATGGAAACCGAGACATTGGAGTTTATTCTGCCTTGGATCAAATTGGTTCAAACCCTTACTACAATGGCTCTGGAACCCAGCAAGGGGTCGTAACATCAACTTTACCTAATGCTGCCCTTCGCTGGGAGGAAACGGAAGCCCTGAATCTGGGATTGGATTTATCCATGTTTGATTATCGATTAAATCTTACAGCAGATGTTTACCAAATGAAAACATCGAATCTGCTCGTTAATAGATCATTGCCGACCATTACAGGTTTCGAGGATGTGATGACTAATATAGGTCAGCTCGACAATAAAGGTTTGGAACTTTCCATATCTACGAAAAATATCCGAAAGGAAAATTTTGATTGGACTTCTAGCCTTAACTTCTCGCTCAACCGAAATAAAATAAAAACCTTATTTGGCGATCAAGGGAAGTATATTCTCGAGGGTAAGGAATATTATGGAGAACTTCCAGAATATGGAAATAAATGGTTTCCAGGAAAGTCTCTTGATGCAATTTGGGACTATAGTATATTGGGTGTTTGGCAGAAAGATGAAGCAGCAGAAGCTTTGAAATATACCCTGTATCCCGGCGATTACAAAGCTGAGGACATGGATGGTAATGGGAAATACGAGGCATTGCAAGACAAGAAGTTTATAGGCTACACGGAACCTCGGTTTAATATAGGTCTTAGAAATGAGGTTAATTTTCTTCGAAACTTTTCTGCGTCAGTTTTTATCAGAGCAGACTTAGGTCATAAACGTCACTTCAATCCCTCATTAGTGGATGTTACGTCACTCGATCGCTTAAGTACTGCGAATTTCCCATATTGGTCACCCGACAATCCGACAAATGATTGGCCTCGATTAGGTTTCCGAAGAACCGCGTATGGTGGGGGAATTATGCCATACAAGCCAACCTCTTTTCTTCGTGTTCAGGACGTATCCTTAGCATACAATGTGGGTAAAGAATATCTGCAAGCTTTAAAATTTACGAGTCTTCGCGCATTCGTTTCTGCACGCAATCTATTCACGTTTGATAAATGGCCAGGTGCAGATCCCGAATCTGGCTTCGCACCAATGCCGCGAACATTCTCAGTGGGCCTTAATATTGTTTTATAATCTAAAGACGTCAATAATCATGAGAACATATAAACACTTAAAGCAGCGTAACATTGCAATTTTTATGATGCTTGTTCAGCTATTATTAATAGGTTGCTCTGACGATTTTTTGAAACCTAAACCAAAGTCTTTTTTTACCGGACAAAATGTCTTTGTAAACAAGCAGGGCTATGATGCAGCGTTAATCACTCTTCGCAAGAATTTGCGTATGGAACAAACGGGGCAGAAAAACTTCTTAGCCCATCAATGGATGGCTTCGGAAGCAGGTTCACCTTATTTACCGGGAAGCACCGATTGGCGATTGTTGACACCGACGGTCGAAGGACACCAAAAGTTTGTTTCTCAAATAAACGAGATGTTCGTTATTGTCAAAAATGCCAATACCATAATCTCTCGAATAGACAATATTGAGTGGGAAAAGGAGTCGGACAGAAATGAAATTCTTGCGGAAGCGCTCTGGCATCGATCTTATTGGTATTATCGTCTAATTGGGAACTACGGCGACCTTCCGTTTGTGATGGAAGAAGCGAAAGGTGCCAAATTAGACTATAAAACACACTCTCGATGGGCCATTTTAGAAAAAATCAAAAAGGATATGGAATGGGCTGTGACGAACATGAAGGAAACTGGTGCTGCAGGTGTGCCGACGAGAGGAGCGGGATATCATTTATTAACGAAGATTTATTTAGCGAATCTAGAATGGGATAACGCAATCAATGCGGCCAGCAATGTAATTAACGGACCCTACAGTTTGATGTCGGAACGCTTTGGTGCCGAAGCTAATGATCCTAAGAAGAATTATATCTGGGATCTGCATCGCCCTCAGAATAAAAATATTGCTCAAAATAAAGAGACTATCCTTGCTTTCATAGATCGATATGAAGCTCCTGACGCTGCCAGGTCTCCAGGATTATTCACGGCAAGAGTTTACCATCCAACGTGGTGGCACTCTGCAGAAAATGCCAGAGATAAGGATGGTGGTTTAGGATTTATCGATAAGGGACCGCTTTATGACAGTTTGGGCCGTGGCAATCCTGACTGCTTATTAAACGATTGGCATGCATACGACATTTGGAAGGATAAACAACAACATACTTGGCAGAATACACCTGATTTAAGAAGAGCAGATATTAATTGGTTTGATCGGCATGAGTTTATCTACAATAATCCCGCGTCGTCTCAATATGGCAAACCCTTCGACCCACAGAATTTACCCCATCCTGCAGAACATTTTATTAGAATTTATCCAATTCCATTTTATAAAACATATGTGCCAAATCATCCTCAGCAAACTAGTCCGCCAATGGGAAGTAATGGTGACTGGTATATTTATCGCTTAGCAGAAACCTTTCTATTAAGGGCGGAAGCTTATTACTGGAAAGGAAATATGACGGCTGCTGCTGAAGATATTAATAAAGTTCGTGGAAGGGCAAAAGCACCGTTGATTGGGGCTTCAGATGTTAGCATTGATTTTATTTTCGATGAGCGTGCGCGAGAGCTTTTTGGGGAGGAACCAAGACAAAATGAATTGAACAGGGTTTCCTACATTATGGCAAAGCTGGGTCTAAACGGCTATTCCCTAACCAATTTGCATGAGAAAAATTGGTTTTATGATCGGATATCTAAGCTGAATAATATTTATTACAATGCCAATTTGATTATTTCAAATACCTACCATATCGAACCTTACAATTTCCAATGGCCGATCGACGATAAAATTATTAATTCAAATACCATGGGAAGAATTAATCAAAACAAAGGATACGTAGGAGCTGAACGCAATGAAGAACCTTTAACCGTTATCGATGAGTAAAGCAATTAAAAGTACCCCGTCCAGTCAGAAATTCGATTCATCATAAGCTGATCGGTTGCATTTCATTTTACTGATTGTTTAATCAAATTATACAACCTACAAGATATAATCACACATTATGATGAAAAATTCAAAAATATTTCTCGCAACGCTTTGTTCTTGCCTAATTTCCATCCTTGTTTATGGTCAGGAAGCTCGAACTTACAATGGGCTTGTTCAGAATGCGGAAACGAGAGCTCCGCTATCTGGCGTTTCGATAACAGTGAAGGATGCTGCGGTTCAAACAGATGCTGAAGGAAAGTTTACCATTCAGGCAAACCCAGGCGAAAGTTTATCGGCTAGCTTATTAGGCTATGAAACGTTTCGCGTACAATTAGGGAATCTAACTACATTACAAATTTCGTTAAATGAAGTATCTGCAGAATTAGAAGATGTCGTCGTTATTGGTTATGGTACTGCTAAGAAATCCGACCTGACTGGTTCTGTAGTTCGAATTTCTATGGAAGACAAGGCGTTACAGGCTAATACCAACTTACTGCAGTCACTTATCGGTGCTACGTCCGGCGTCAACTTAGAATCAAGAGGAGGAGCAAGCAGCGAACCATCCTTGTCAATTCGCGGGCAAACATCTTTATCGGCATCCGATAGACCTTTGATTGTTCTCGATGGCGTTATTTACAATGGTAGTATCAATAATATCAATATGAACGATGTCGAAGCAGTCGATATTTTGAAAGATGCTAGTGCTGCTGCGGTCTATGGTTCTCGCGCGGCAAACGGGGTATTATTGATTACAACAAAGAAAGGTAAGACTGAAAAGCCGGTGATTGCATTCAATACCTATGCCGGGGTACAAGACATGACAAATAACCCCATGCGTGTGATGGATGGTGAAGAATTTGCTGTTCGTTTAGTAGATTGGGACTGGCAAAGTAAGGTTTACAATTGGTATAAGACAAATCCGACAGATGCATCGACAAGACCAGTGCGACCGGATGTGACCGACAGAAATGTGGTCGCTAATTATTTGAGAACGTTAGAAGAAAAAGAAAACTATCTAGCAGGAAAATCAATTGATTGGGTCGACGAGGTATTGCAAACAGCTCCCATGCAATATTATAATTTAAGCTTGCAGGGACGATCCGATCTCTCTAACTATTATATTTCAGGCTCTTACTCGGATGTCGAAGGCATACAATTAAATGACCGGATGAAGAGACTGACGCTCCGTAGTAATGTAGAATCAAGGATCAACGACTGGTTAAAGATCAATCTAAATACTTCCTTTAGCAATATTGATAATTCTGGTATTCCGGCAAGTCTAGCTACTGCTAGAAAGGCAAGCCCGTTGGTAAATAACTATATAGGTCAAGACACTTATGATATCTATCTTGGAGGCGAATTGTTCCAGCCGTACCCTTTAGTCAATCTTTATGTGGATAATTCGGATGTAAGTAAAGAGTTCTTTGGTTTAGGTGCTGTTAGAATCGACGCTCCTTGGGTAAAGGGTTTAGCTTATGATTTCAACTATTCTTACATCTACTCCAATCGGAACAACAATACTTTTAACTCGAGTAAGACACCAGCGGGAGTAAGCAATCGGGGTGAAGCCGTAAAATCGCCATCGGAAGGAAAAGACTGGGCGATTAACAATATCCTTAGCTATAGCAATACGTTCGGTAAACATCAAATTAACTCAACCCTGTTGCTAAGTACCGAAGGGCGCAGTGGAAGTGGGTCATCTTTGAATGCATCAGGATTTAACAATGAAGTGCTTGGCTATAACAATGTCGGATTGGCTGAAGTTGCGACTGTTGCGTCTAGCGCTTATAAGGAGAATAGTATATCCTATATGGCCCGCGCAAATTATAGCTTTATGTCACGCTATCTTTTCACAGCGACAATACGTCGGGATGGGTTTTCCGGTTTTGGAGCAACGAACAAATGGGCAAATTTCCCTTCCGCATCAGTGGCTTGGGTGGTTTCAGAAGAACCTTTCTTTAAAAGGGATGATATCTATTTGAAGATCAGAACTTCCTACGGAAAGAATGGTAATCAGGGGATTGGACGTTACTCTAGCCAATCAAGAATGGGCACTCGCGACTATGTGTATGGACAAAATACGGCTATCGGAATTTACCCCGGTACCTTAGGGAATATTGAATTAGGTTGGGAAACGACATCGGCAATAAACGCAGGGATCGACTTCGGATTTATGAACAATAGAATTACTGGTACCCTGGATTTATACTCATCAAAGACAACCGATATTCTTGTTAGAAGAAAACTTCCTCGCATGGCTGGTTATGCAGACATATGGACCAATATCGGCGCAACAGCGAATAAGGGAATAGAATTAGACATTAAATCAATCAATCTTAATGGCGCATTTCGATGGGAAACAAGCTTGACATTTGCATTAAACAGAGATAAGTTGACTAGACTCTACGGCGATGGAAATGATAGAGATATTGGTAATGCGTGGTTTGTAGGCGAGCCATTAGGTGCCATCTACGACTATGAGATGGCTGGTGGCGTTTGGACGGAGGAAGAGTTTTTTAACGGACAGGTTCTGGAAGGCTGGTATCCAGGTCAATTCAAATATGTAGATCAAGGCGATAAGGATGGCGTGATTGATCCGACAAACGATAGAGCGATTATTGGCTTTACATCGCCAAGCTATCGATTCAGCATCAATAATACTTTCCTTTATAAGAACTTTAGTCTATCAATTTTTATTAACTCTATTCAAGGAGGCAGCAATCGTTATTTGGCAAATAACGTAGAGAATGTAAATCCGCTTTATTATTTCCCAGATCGACACAACAACTCAGCGGTTAATCCTTATTGGAGTCCGCTAGAGCCAACAACAAATACAACGGGTATTTATAACGTTCCGCTTCGTCAAAGTGGCATTTATCAAAGCCGAAGCTTTGTTCGTATTCAAGATGTTTCCTTAGGGTACAGTTTCAAAAATGAGCTGTTGCAAAAGTTGAAGATGCAATCTGCACAGGTATATATTTCGAGCAAAAATCCTTACGTGTGGACGAAGTGGCAGGGATGGGATCCAGAAAGTGGCGCAAGCGATAATCCGGTAATGCGGAATGTAGTCTTGGGCTTAAATGTATCTTTTTAACATGTTGAATAACATTCAAAACTCTTAGTTATGAAAACGATCAAGAAAATATTTTACAACATACGCGTATTCAGCGTATCACTTTTGCTGCTTGCTTTCCTAGCCTGTGATAAAAGCTTGTTGGATGAAAAGCCATTAGACTTTTTATCACCAGATAATGCTTATTTAACCGAAGCAGGGGCGTTGCAGGGTGTGACTGCAATCCATGACCGCGTTCGATCTGCATATTATTCCTTTGGCGAATTTGGCGTCATGAATTGGGCGACACATGGAAGCGACCTTGGTTATAACGGCGAAACCCCTGCAGCTGGGGGAGTTTATTTGAATTCCTATGAAGATATGACACCGATTTGGCGAAATGTCGTGGACCCTTGGAATGTTGGATTTGAAGTAATTCAGTGGGCTAACGTATTGATCGATAAGGTTGGCAAAGCCAGTCCGGAAGATTTTACGAATGGAGAGAAGGGTAAAAATGTATATATCGCTGAAGCAAGATTTTTCAGAGCTTTTATGTATAGAAATTTAGCCTCGACCTATGGCGATATTCCGGTACTAACTGAACCTATTCAGACTGCAAAGGCCGACTTTGTAAGAGATCCTATAAAAAAGGTTTATGAGCAAATGGTAGAGGACTTCAAGTTTGCTGCGGAGAATCTTCCGAAACCATCGCAAGAAGCAGCGCCTGGAAGAATTACGCAGGGTCCGGCTTTACACTTTCTAGCAGAAACTTATCTGGAACTGAAAGATCCAACCAAAGCAGTAGAAGCAGCGAGCAAGGTCATCAATGATTACAATTATAATTTGATGACGAGACGCTTTGGGGGTAGGTTAGGAAATGATGTTTTTGGATCAGGTGACCCATACTTTGACTTATTCGGCTATGGCAATCATAATCTTCCCGAGAATACCGAATCCATGTGGGTCATCCAAGTTGAGCCATTTATCAAGGGTGGGGGGCAAATAGCCAGTGCTTATATCTTTGGCCCACGTTACTTCGATATAGGACTAACTCCAGATGGGAAGAAAGCCATTCTTGGTGAATTGTATAATGGTGCTTACACTGGCTATACGGATACGCTTGGACGTCCAACGGCAAACGCTAGAGGAACGAATTTAGTGTACTATTACATATGGAAGGATAATTGGAATAATGATACAAGAAATGCAGAGCATAACTTGAAAAGAAACTTCTACTACGATAATCCGCAATCGGCTTATCATAAAAAGAAGATTGACTTCAGTTTATACAACCCGGCACGAACAGATCCTAGAGCAGACACGTTAAAAATCCTCTTTCCGATTCATACGAAATTCACGGATCCTTTAAATTATTTCTTGCAGCCAAATCGCTCTGGCGGCGGGATTACCCATAAGGATTGGTATGCCTTACGTTTTGCCGAAACTTTATTGTTGCGTGCAGAAGCTTATTTAGCGACCGGTCAAAAAGACCTGGCAGCTGCAGATGTAAACAAGGTTCGTCAAAGATCAAATGCGAAGCCTGTTGCTGCAGCGAATCTGGATATCGATTATATACTGGACGAAAGAGCTAGAGAATTATATGGCGAAGAATGGCGCTTAATTACCTTGAGAAGGACCGGAAAATTAATTGAAAGGGTACTGAAGTACAATGATAATCCGCTATGTCCTGGAGCCTTTATTAAGCCTCATAATTTCCGATGGCCAATACCGTTAGCAGATATTGACTTGAATATTGATGCTGAGTTCCCGCAAAATCCAGGGTATGATCAATAAGAAATCAATAGTGGAAGAATTATTCACTTTCTAGTCGAATTGAAATTAATGATGAAAATTATGGTACAGATGTTTTTTAAGAGTGATCCGGTAGTGATTAGCCGATTTGTGCGTCTTATGTTCTTGCTGATGGCTATGGTTATTGGATCGTCGAGCGCCTCAGCGAAAGCGAATCTAAACAGCAAAATACCGCATATCGTATTTTTGATAAGTGAAGATCCCGACAATTATGAAGCGCATATATCAATGCCGGCTTTTGCAAAATCCCTATCCGAAAGCGGACGATATAAAACATCTGTACTTCAGGGCAGTTCGAACCGTACTTCTTACCGTTTTCCAAACTTTGAAATCGTCAAAGAAGCGGATCTAATCGTGGTTTTCGCACGTAGGCTGGCTTTGCCTAACGAACAAATGGATTTATTAAAGGAATACCTCAAAAACGGAGGCGGGCTTGTCGGAATTAGAACAGCAAATCATGCTTTTACGCTATTGAAAGGTGAGGCTCCTGTAAAAGGTTTCGAACAATGGCCAGAATTCGTCTCTACCGTTCTAGGTTGTGAAAATAGAGGTTACGGACCGGCTTCAGCCAAAACAGAAGTACAGGTCAATGAACATTTCGAAAATCATGAAATCTTAAAGGGCATAGGGGATAGCAAATGGGTTAGTGATGGCAATCTTTACCTCGTAGCGCCACTCCTTGACAAAAATGCAAAAGTGTTATTACGGGGGCTGAGTGACCAGAAATCACAACCTATAGCATGGACGCGTCGATATGGCAAGAGTAGAGTTTTCTACACCTCCTTAGGCTATCCAACGGATTTTAAAAATCAGAACTTCATCAAACTACTAGAAAATGCGATGGATTGGACATTGAATAAAAGTGCTAAACACAGACGATAAGGACGCCACGAAAATTTGAAAGAATGAATTTATATAATCACAATACTACACACCGCGCTTCCGTAAAGCTAATACGGCCAACGCTCATTTATATGTTGCTGTTGCTTACGGTATTCGGATTCTCCAGCACATTTGCTGCTGAGCAGCTAAGGGTCGGAATTGCCAAGAGAAATATTACGCCAAGTTCCGAGGTGAAAAATTGGGTGACAGGAAAACCATACCGAGTTATTAAGGATTCAATCTTCGTCCGTTCGCTAGTGATGATGGATAGCTTAAATAATACATCGGTTATCATTTCTTGGGATTTGGTCGATGCAAGTGAATCAGCGACGGAAGAGATCCGGAAAAGGATTTCTGAATTTGCAAATATCCCCATGAAAAACATTTTGGTCAATGCGACGCACAACCATTCTGCTCCCTGGTCGCCCGTTTACAATCAGGGATTTCGTGGAAGAGAAAATGAAACCTGGTGGACAAGCCGTCACATTGAAAACATCAATAGCGATCCACATTTTTCCGCTTGGAAGCAAGAGTTGGTCGATAAAACCTTGGCCGCAACAAAGGAGGCAATGAAATCCGTTCAACCGGCCTCAATTTGGGTAGGACGGGTCGATGCTTCAGAATTTATGAACAACAGAAGACCACGAGCTGCAAAATGGGGCGTAGAAGACAGTAACACACCGGATGGATACAATTACAAGCACAAAGATTGGAACCCGAAGGTACTCATGGGGGCTGCAACTTTCGGACCCATGGATCGAGCAATGTCCTTAGTTTCCTTTCGCAACAAAGAAGGTAAGAATATAGCCACTATTTTCCATCTGGCAATTCATGCGGTGGCTATCTATCCGTATTCTGACGATATTTCAGGGGATTGGCCCAGCGCTGCAGCTTCGAAAATGAATAGAAAACTTGGTGGAGAATCCATCTTCCTGCAAGGTGCTGCGGGAGACATCAATCCTTGGCGTCGCGGCCCCGATGCGGTCAAGGAAATGGCTTCCGGATTAGTTGACTTGGCGGGATTAGCCTATAATTATAGCGCTAAGATTTCTATTTCCCCGCTCCAAACTTTTCAACGGAAAGTAAGTCTTCCAACCTCAGACCGAGGAAAAGGTAGAACAGGCTTAGAAGCCATCGAAGCTGAAGTGCAGGTCATAACATTGGGGCCATTGGCTATAGTCGCATTGCCTGGTGAACCTTTGACTTCTCTAGCAGATGAGATAAGGAAGAATTCACCTTTTCCTCAAACGCTTGTCTTGGGCTATTCAAATGGCAATGGCGTCCACTACGTCTGTTTGCCGGATGAAGAGCCTTATGGGGGATACGAGGTGGAAGAGGGGACTTCGGGGTCCCATGTCGCAGGATTGGAACTCGTAGAAACCGCCAATCAAATGTTAAAGGAGGCTAGAGCCGATAGGAACATTAAAAACTAAAAATAATGAATAGAATAATCATACAAGCAATTGCCCTATCTTTCATGATATTCAATATATTTTTATCCAGCTCGTATGCGCAGGATTTAAACAGGAAAACGTGGAAGGTTGGATTGGCAACTGCCAATATCACACCCGAAAAGCCAATGTGGTTGGCTGGATATGCCAGTCGGACTAAACCCTCCGAAGGGAGCATTCATCCCTTGTGGGCGAAATGTATTCTTTTCGAAGATGCGCAAGGAAACCGGTCTTTGTTGTTGACCCTTGAAGTCGTCGGAATTGGCAGTAGCTTTAGTAACGAAGTTCGCCAAGCCATCAGTAAGGAAACAGGCGCGCCCATCGAAAACATAATAATCAACTGCTCCCATACGCACTCTGGTCCCGTACTCGATCACGTATTAACTGGTATTTATCCTTTAGATGATTCAAATAAAATGGTCATCGTCGAATATGGAAAATGGCTAAGGGAAACGTTAATTCAATTAAGCAAACAAGCGCTTCAGGACCTGGAGCCTGTTAAACTTTTCGCTAAAAATGGTGTTTCCAGGGTTCAAGTAAACCGTAGGTCAAATCAAGAGAAAGACATAGCCAGTTTAAAAGAACTAGAAGGTCCTAATGATTTCTCCGTCCCAGTATTTAAGGTCGAGACGGCTTCGGGAAAGCTGAAGGCTATTATTTTTGGATATGCCTGCCATCCTACAGTGCTATCAGGTTATCAATGGTCAGGAGATTATGCAGGTTTCGCTCAAGCGGAATTAGAAAAACTATATCCTGGGGCAAAGGCATTGTTTTTTCAAGGTGCAGGGGGAGATCAAAATCCTTTGCCTAGACGCACGCTAGCATTAGCCAAGCAATACGGTAAATCATTAGCTGCTTCAGTCGAACGCGTAATTGAGGAAGATATGACCGCATTGGCGCCTAAATTTAATTCAGCATCCGCAAATATAGATTTACCCCTGACTACTCCACCGACCCTGGGAGAATTGGAGAAAATCCAGAAAGAAGCCGGTTCGGGTTATATTTATGAATGGAGCTCTAATTTGATTGACCAATATAAGAGCGGAAAATCAATTCTAGGAAGCTACACTAATTATCCGATTCAGGTATGGGACTTCGCCGGACAAAAGCTAATCAGCTTGGGAGGGGAGGTAACGATCGGTTATGCGGTCAAATTGAAGGAGAAATATGGTGAGGATATTTTCGTCATGGCATATAGCAATGATGTGATGGGATATATTCCTACTGAACAAGTACTGGAGGAAGGAGGCTATGAAGGGGATACTTCTCAGAGAGCCTATGGCTTGCCCAGTAAATGGGCGCCAGGAATCGAAGGTCGGATACTAACCGCGATTGACGCCCTGATGAAGAAAATACGATAATCATAGAATAAGCTAACGAAAACATTAAATCTAATTTTTTGAAAAACAATGAAGAAAATCACTAGCAAGTTTCAGGTAGTTGGCTGTCATGCCTTCGTTGCAACAACCGTATTATTTGGGTTATGGTCCTGCAATCAACCCAAATATCCGGGGCCTAAGACTCCAGAGGAGTCGATAAAAGCAATGAAAGTGCATCCAGATTTTGAAGTACAAATATATGCAACCGAGCCTTTTGTAAAGGATCCTATAGCGATGACCTTTGATGAGAAGGGGAATGCTTATGTGGTCGAAATGGCGGATTATCCTTTTTCAGACATGGAACCCAATCCACCCGGCAAGGGCAATGGCAGAATCGTTTACTTGAAAGATAATGATAACGACGGGGTGGTTGATGAGTCTATCGTTTTTGTCGAAGGCATTTCAGAGATGACAAGTGTAATGGCATGGAAGAATGGTCTTTTAGTGACTGCAGCACCTGATATTTTCTATCTAGAAGACACAGATGGTGACGGCAAGTCCGATCATAAGGAGGTGCTCTACACCGGTTTCTTCACGAATAACTCTGAAGCACAAATTACCAATTTGACATACGCAATTGATAACTGGATATATGCATCGAATCATGGTCAAGCGGGGGAAATTACATCCACACGCCAAGCTGATGCACCTGCGTTATCCGTCGGCGGTTCGGATTTCCGCTTCCGTTTAGATAAGCAAATATTTGAAAGAGAGACCGCCCCAGCACAATTCGGACAGACATTGAACGATTGGGGACATCGCTTTATGACACAAAATACATTACATATCCAACAAGCCGTGATGCCAGGGCGATACATGCATAGACATGAATTCCTGCCTTCTAAAAAAGGTGTTGAGAATATTTCCGATCATGAATTGCGAATGTATCAGGTTACGCCAGCTCCATATTGGCGAGCTGAGCGTAGTCGAAGACGCCAAGAGGCATATGATGAACAAGGGAAAGGGCAGGTGGAGCATGCTGAAGGCCACTTTACTGGTGCTTCGGGAGGTACTGTTTATGGAGGAGATGCATACCCTGAAGGCTTTTATGGTAATATCTTTACCGGAGAAGTGGCAGGAAATCTAGTTCATCGGGATGTCATTGTACCCCACAAAACGAGCCCAAAATACGTTGCCTCACGCGCCGCTGAAGAAAAAGAAAGCGAATTTATCACCTCTACGGATTCTTGGTTCAGACCCACAAGTTTCGCTGTGTCGCCTGATGGTAATTTATATATGGTTGATATGTATCGCCAGCATATAGAAACGCCGATGTCTATTCCTGAAGACTTGGTTGCCGAAATGGATTATAAGCAAGGTATGGACATGGGAAGAATCTATAGGATCGTTCCTAAAAAGAAAAAGAATCTGAACCGTAATATAACGTCGAAAGAGAATAAGACAACGGCTGATTATGTGAAATTATTAGCGCATGAAAGCCAATGGTGGCGATTGCAGGCTCAACGTAAGTTGATCGAAAGTCAGGATAAAAGTGTTGTTCGTACTGTTCTGGAGGTGTTTAATAACAGCAATGATGCACGATACAGGTTGCATGCGCTTTATACTTTAGAAGGTCTTGGAGCACTGAATAGTGAATTGGTTAAAAAGGCGTTGGCAGATAGTCATGACGGCGTTCGAGAACACGGGGCCATCTTATCAGAGCGATATCCTGAAACTAGAGAGGCTCTAGCCGCTCTTATAAATGATCAAGCTCCACGAGTTGTTTTTCAAGCTACCCTGAGTTTAGGACAGTTCAATGATGCAAATACCATTAATCTTTTGACTAATATCCTCGAAAAAAATAGTGCTGATCCATGGTTTAGAATGGCAGTGTTAAGTTCGAATGTAGGCTCATCCTATGAGCTATTCAATTCGCTGAATAAAACAGCTTTCTTTGATGCGTACAATGATGATAAGGCTCAATTTATTAAAGACTTGGCTTTTATCTTAACAAAAAGAGATCAATCTGTCGATAAATTCGCGAAGGATGTGGAAGCCATTTCCAAAGGTAAAAATGAAAGTAAGTGGTTGTTAGGAGCGATAGAAGGTATCGAGAAAGCAAACAAAGACGGGGTGAAAAACCAAGCGGTAAAAACAACCCTGCAGTCGATAATGGAATCTACCGCAAATCAAGATGTCAAAACTAAATTATCTGAACTACTTAAATCATAACTATGAAGAATAACACGAAGATGGAGAGAAGAGATTTTATTAAAAGCACCGTTTCTTCTTCATTGGCTCTAATACTAGGAACGGCATACTTGATGACGGGATGTAATAATTCAGGGAAACAGACTGAACAGACTGCTGATGCTAAATCACAGGGGAATGGGGTGAGTTCATGCGACGATTATTCAGGCGTGGATGAGGTAAACTTGAGAAAAAGAGAGCAGCTGGGCTATGTCAAACAAACTCCTAATCCGGAACATCAATGTGATAATTGTAAGCTGTATATCGCGCCAAAAGACGGGCAGCAGTGTGGAGGATGTATGTTGTTCACAGGTCCCGTTTTTGCAGAAGGCTATTGCACATACTGGGCACCGCCAGATGAGGCTTAAATTAGAGATTATAAAATAACGGTGTAAGGCCAATCAAAAGAGTTCATGTTAATTAACATGGGCTCTTTTTTTCGTAGGATTTATGTCGCATATGTGAAAGCTTTTAGCGGCATAATTCTTTTAAAACGTTTGCATTCTTTTTAAGTGCTATCGATAGCGACGTCTAGCATTTGCCTACAGTTGGTCAACTCAATTCCCTTATAAAACCCTTTCATAACCAATTCAAACTCAAATCAAACGCCTTTCGAAAGGGGATTGATATGGGTTTGATAGGATTAGGAAAGAATTATCCTATATTGAATGTAAGTAGTTGTTACATTTGTGTTTTTTATGGGTCTTCCTATAAGGGAGAGCAAAAAAAACGTTAATCCATATTGAACTTGAGAGTTCGAATAAATGGCGGGTAACGACGGGTTATTTGTTAGATATCCAGAAGGTAGGGGGCGCCATGTAATAACCCTATTCGATTTATAGATCCAGATGGAATGCTCCCAATCTTTTTTGGATGATTTTTGGAATAAATCTCAGAATGGATCTTCATGGACGAATCAGGGAGATGGAAGTTTCTCTGATGGAAATGGTCAGACCGTTAAAGATGAAAAGCCACCTCAATATCCGTCAACCTGGTTGTCTAAATTAAGAGGATTTCAGACAAAAGCTAGTAATTGGGCTACAAATGGCCAAAGTAAATGGGCTGATCAACAAAGTGCGGTCGTAACCGAGATGGGGCAAACATTTACAACTGTCACTCAGGGGTATAGAGATTATACCAAGCCGGAACTAATCTTAAAAAAATCCATACTTAAAGCTATGGGTAAAGGTTACGAAATAGCAGGAGAAAAGATAGTTCCTATTAAGAATACAGAAGTTCTCAATATGTTAAATTCGGCTTCTAAAGGAGACTGGGTTAAAGTTTACGCAGCAGGTTTAAAAAATAGAGAAAAGATGGAAGTGTATTATTATAGAAATAATAATACGGACAGGTTTTTGATGTTAAAACAAAATACAATTATTTGCATCAGAAAGAGTTTAAAAAATTGTAACGTAAGATGAAATACTCCATAGAATCATTGATAGATATTGTTAGTTCCGGGAAATTGCCGGTTTTGTTGGATGGTGATATTCAGGTTATCCTAAACTCTATTAATGATTGGCCTAATCCAGTTGAAAGTTTAGATGTTTTTGTTCGCCTATTATCACAATCTATTGACAGCCCTTTAACACAAATCAATATTGAAAAATATATTTGGGGATTAGATCCAAAAACTAATGCGTGGGAGAAAGAGTCTCTAACACAATTGATTCCACTGTTTTCTCATTATCATGATGGCGCAACACTTGATAAGCTCTTTTCAAAGATTGAAAAAGAGTTGGAAGCTTTTTATGAAGCAACCTGAATAGATTGAAGAAATCAGTTTATTCATCGATGTGTAAGGTAAATTATTACAATGAAGAGCTTAGCGTTTGACGTGATGGGTAATATTGATTCGTTTCGTAGAAGCACAGACACTACGGTGTGGTTCAAAAATTTTAAACACGCTTATCAAGGTAACCAACTTATTAGAATTACAAATGCTGGAAGGGCATCTAGAAATAACTCATTTACTTATGACGGTAATGATAATGGGACTAAAAATACACGATTAGGAATCAAGCAAATCCAATGCAATTATTTAAATTTAGCAAAGAAGTTTGTATAAATATGGAAATTTCAATTATCGAACTTAGTTTTTCTGGAAAATCAAATGTTTTAATTTTATGGGGACAAAATGAGGGAGATGATTGTTTTTTACTCGATAATAATCAAAAAATTTGTGGCTTTTTATCAACCGATCATATTATTCATTATTTAAATAATGGAGAAACTTTGATTAATCCATTTAGT
>NZ_DKLH01000059.1:5072-5924 GCF_002455685.1 Sphingobacterium sp. UBA6645 | reverse complement strand
CTGATTAATCCATTTAGTAATTTAGACCTTGTTACTTATAAACTACTAGCTTCAATTGAAAAGATTTCATATTCTTTTGAAGAGATCGAAGAAATTATATTAAAAAACATCTCTATCGAAGAAATTGGAGATGAAGATGGAGGTTATTTAATTGAGCAAGAAATATGATACGCACGCCGAGCATACTTGGGCTACGGAGAATTATAAGAATGCTGGCTTTGCGGAGCATTTAGACGCATTTCAAATTGGTACTTATCTAAATACGATTTATGGGAAGAATGACCCAGAAAGTATTGAGTATGGTTTGATTCGCGGCAAGCGCTTGTTGAAAGGTGATACGAAATTATATGGCTCTATATATGCGCTAAATCATAAGGACAATATTGAGCAGGCAATTGACCTATGCTTGAAAGAATCCGAAGGATTGATGGTATTTGATATCGTACAAGTAATTGGATTTAATCAATGGGACGCAATCAAACGAGGAATCGAGAATTCCGGTTTCTAGATTTGTGTAGCAAGTGTTGATGCTTGTGATTTTATTAATTATAATAAGAACCGGTTTAAATAAGCCGGTTTTTATTTTTGTATCCAGATTGGCCGTTATATAAATAGAAATAGTTTTCAATTCGCGATGGAGGGAGAGTAGAATTATCTGGAAAGTCATATGATTCTTTAGAACAATATTGACGGTTTATGGGGTTATAGTACGTCATTGAAAGTAGAACTCCAACATGGTAACTTTTTGTTCATAGTCCGCTAACTAATTTCCAACTTACCCTAAAAACAAAAAAGCCAACTCTTCTTCAAAAGTTGGCTTTTTTCCGTGCGCCCACCTGGGCTCGAACCAGG
>NZ_DKLH01000059.1:0-4909 GCF_002455685.1 Sphingobacterium sp. UBA6645 | reverse complement strand
ACCTGGGCTCGAACCAGGGACCAAAAGATTATGAGTCTTCTACTCTAACCGACTGAGCTATAGGCGCAGTTTTTGTTATCAAAAAAGAGAACGATAATTCCGGTTTTGACGATGCAATTATCGATATTTGAGACGAGAAAACAAAATTTTTGTATGCAAAATATTAAAAATGTTATCCTGGATTATGGGAATGTCATCTTTATGATTGACTTCAAAAAAGTAAGCGAATCCTTTAGTGCGCTCGGTATCACCAATGTGAACGACTTTTTTGGACATCGCGGACAGGACAGCCTGTTTGACGAGTTCGATAAGGGAGAGATCTCTGCGGCGGAATTTAGAGAAGGGGTGAGGGTAAAAGCCAATCGGCCGGACTTAACAGACCAACAGATAGACGACGCGTGGAATTCACTATTGATTGGTGTTCCGGAGGGAAAACATGGGGTATTAGAGGAGTTGAAGAAGCATAACCGTATGTTCCTTTTAAGCAATAATAACGAATTGCATTACGCATACTGTATGCAGCATATCAAAGATCGTTACGGCGTAGACAGCAACGATCAGTTTTTTGAGAAGACTTACTATTCGCACCTTGCAGGACTGCGTAAACCAGATTTAGCCATTTTTGAACTCGTATTGAAAGAAAATAACCTCAATCCCGCGGAAACATTATTCATTGATGATAGCCCGCAACACTTAGAAGCTGCAAAGTTATTAGGCATCCACACTGCTTTATGCACAGCGGAGCATCCGATCGAAGCAATCGTAGAAGAATACAAGCTCCTCGAAAATTAATTTGCGAAACCGCTTTGTTTTGTTTACTTTTGCACACCAAGAATTTTACGACGAAAGGAGGTATATAAAAGCTATGATTATTGTAAATGTTAAAGAAGGTGAATCTTTAGATAGAGCATTAAAACGTTTCAAGAAGAAATTCGAGAAGACTGGTGTTTTAAGAGAACTTCGTTCTCGTCAGGCTTATGAGAAGAAATCTGTAGCTCGTCGTATCCAAGTTAAGAAAGCTATCTACAAGCAATCTTTAAACCAAGACAACGCGTAATTGAACGGCGCCTAAGAACGCCTTCTAAAAGATATCAGCCCCATCACAGCATTGTGATGGGGCTTTTCTTTTCTAAGAAGTGATGAAAATCATGAAATCCCTCTCAAAACTTCCGTAATTTGCTATGGATAAGCGTTAATTCTTCGAATTCAACACTTCAAACCAATCCAATTCGATTACTTTTCGTAACTTATCTATCTGTAAAATAGAGAAAGCGGGAAAACTTTCGGCTTCATTTTATCAGCAAACCAAATCTATCTGAAAAACAACAATTGATGACCAATTATAATATACCGAAGCACCTCAAAGGGCTATCGGAAGCAGAAGTAAATACATCCCGTGAGAAGTATGGCATTAATAAAATAGAAACGGAACATAGCGGAGCTTGGGCGATACTATGGGAAATTCTCAAAGAGCCTATGTTGATATTGTTGTTTGCAATTTCTATCATCTATGTGCTCGTTGGAGATTATGGCGAGGCTTTATTTATGTTCGTCGCCATCGTCGCTGTATCGGGAATTTCCTTCTATCAAGATAATCGGAGCAAGAAAGCTTTGGAGGAACTTGAAAAACTAAATGAACCCCTAAGCACTGTTATCAGAAATTCGCAAGTCGAGAAGATTCCAAGTCATGAAATCGTCGTTGGTGATTTGTGCATCACGGAGGAGGGGAAGATGATCAATGCCGATGGTCGGATTGTCCATAGCAATGATTATTCTGTCAACGAAGCCTCTTTGACGGGCGAGAGCTTCTCGGTGTTCAAGAGTGCGGATTCGGAGGATAAGTACATATACAGTGGAACAATTTCCGTATCCGGATTGGCAGTTTTTGAAGTCGAAGCAATCGGGAAGAATACAAAGATTGGAAAGATTGGCGAGTCCATTTCAAGCATTCAAGAAGAAAGCTCGCCATTGCAGATACAAATCCGTCAGTTCGTGAAATGGATGGCCGTAGCCGGCATTTTTATTTTTTTACTAGTCTGGGGATATAGTTACTTTCAGTCTCACAATTTCGTTGCCAGTTTATTAAATGGGCTTACGATGGCGATGTCTGTTCTGCCGGAAGAGATTCCCGTCGCCTTCACCACATTTATGGCTCTGGGAGCTTGGAAATTGATGCGGGAAGGGGTGATCATCAAAAGGAGCAGTGTTGTTGAAACGCTAGGAAGTACAACCGTAATCTGCACGGATAAAACAGGCACCATAACGGAGAATAGCATGCATCTTAGCACGTTGTATGATTATGGTTCCAACAAAATCTACGTTGAGACTGAATTTGATAATCCGAAGCTTACAACATTGATTGATTACGCGATGTGGAGCAGCGAACCAGTGCCTTTTGATCCCATGGAGAAGACGTTGCATCAGGTCTACGAAAAGACGACCAGAGACGATCAGCGGAAGCAATATGAGCTCTTTCATGAATACCCATTAGAAGGTAAGCCGCCCATGATGACACATCTTTTTCGCAATGATGATGGTATTCGTATCATAGCGGCAAAAGGAGCGCCGGAAGCTATCCTCGCGGTGTCATCGCTAGATGAGGTCGAGAAGGATAAGCTACGAGCATTATACAAGGCTTTCGGAAAAGAAGGCTTTCGGGTGCTAGGCGTTGCGAAATCTGTTTTCCCGACGGATGACTTCCCTGAAAAACAACAAGACTTCGAATTTGATTTCCTAGGCTTCGTCGTGTTTTATGACCCGCCAAAGAAAGGTATCGAAAATGTGTTCAAGAAGATATACGACGCAGGCATACAAGTTAAGGTAATTACGGGCGACAATGCAGACACCACCGCTAGTATTGCTGCCCAAGCAGGTATCGTCAATACAGCTGTGGGACTAAATGGGAGCGACCTGGCCGCATATTCGGAAGAGCAATTAATGTCGGTTGCAGAGCGGACCGTATTGTTTACACGGATGTTTCCAGAAGCAAAGCTTACAGTCATCAATGCGTTAAAGAAAAAAGGAGAGGTGGTCGCTATGCTGGGCGACGGTGTCAATGATGGACCGGCACTAAAAGCCGCCCACATTGGGGTTGCCATGGGAAGCAAAGGAACGGAGATCGCGAAGGCTGCAGCGGCCTTAGTGATTACCAATGATGATTTGGATAAGCTTGTGCTCGGAATTGCTGCAGGACGCCGCATTTACGCTAATATCAAGAAAGCAATACAATATATCATATCGATTCACATCCCAATCATATTGACCGTGTCATTGCCCTTGTTTCTGGGCTGGATCTATCCGCAAATCTTCAGCCCGGTGCATGTTATCTTTATGGAATTGGTCATGGGGCCTACATGCTCTATTGTTTATGAGAGCGAACCTATGGAAATGAATACCATGCTGAAGCCCCCAAGGTCTTTAGGCGATACGTTTTTAAATATAAAAGAGCTTGCTATCAGTATTATACAAGGACTGGCAATTACCGCTGGCGTCTTATTCGCTTATCAATGGGCTATTCAAAATGGAGGTTCCGAAGAGAACACTAGAGCCATGGTCTTCACGACGCTTATTTTTGCTAATATCTTGTTGAGCTTGGTTAACCGTTCTTTCTATTATAGCGTATTCGAAAGCTTTAAATACAAAAATATATTATTCCCGATTGTAATTGGAGTGACGTTAATCCTACTCTTTTCTATTTTATATATTCAACCCTTCGCCCGTTTCTTTGAGGTCACGGATTTGAATGCTTCTGAATTAGGGATGTCCATTGCGATAGCGAGTGTTTCTGTTCTGTGGTTTGAACTGTATAAATCTGTTAAACGAAAAACTTCGACGGGTGGAAAATAAAGAAAGGATGCTTGTTTTGTAAATCTAATCTAGCTTTTAATATGAAAATAAAAAGCACAACTTAGGCGAACCTTTTCTTCATTTAGTATACTAAGTAGATTAAACAAATGTGTAATTCATCTTATTTAATAACGGTAGTTAATAATTAAGCCAGGCTTATAGAAGTTGATAAAATCTTTGACGTATTTAACTGTTTTTATATTAAATATCTTAAAAATAGATATATAGACAATATAATTGTACAAATATTTGCAAAAATGGTAGTATATATACTACCTTTGTATTGTGGAGTTCGAGATGTGATTGGTGTTTTAAGGCATAAATTATCCAGGCACATTTTAGAATTTTTCATTATGAAATCAAGCGAGTTCCACAGACTATTGCGAAAAAACGGCTGGATTCATATCCGTACCAGAGGATCTCATTACATTTATG
This sequence comes from Sphingobacterium sp. UBA6645, assembly GCF_002455685.1. Classification (NCBI taxonomy): domain Bacteria; kingdom Pseudomonadati; phylum Bacteroidota; class Sphingobacteriia; order Sphingobacteriales; family Sphingobacteriaceae; genus Sphingobacterium; species Sphingobacterium sp. UBA6645. The sequence continues at coordinate 628 of NZ_DKLH01000059.1, read as the reverse complement.
AGAAGGATGGGAAGTCCTATCCAATTCCTTACCAAGGTAGCAAAGAGATTGGAGAGGGCCTTCGCAAGAAAATCATGAAGGATCTGGGGCTTTAATTAGCTCCCGATCCCCATGATAAATAAAATGAAAATATTATGAGAACACTAAAGATCATTATCGAGCGCAGTGATGACATGTTCAGTGCCTATGCTGAAAATGCCGAAGGTATTTATGGAGGAGGGGATACTGTCGAAGAAGCAAAAAAATCAATTTTAGATGCAATCGACATTATGACCGGAGAATTCGCTGCAGAGAATATTCCGTCTATTCTTAAAGGCAATTACAAAGTGATTTATCACTTCGATGCAGAGAGCTTTCTCAATTACTACAAAGGCATCTTTACTAATGCCGCTTTAGAAAAGATTACAGGCATCAATCAACGTCAGTTGCAACATTATTCTTCCGGTCTGAAAAAGCCTCGCCAGCTGCAGCTCAAGAAGATAGAAGAAGGGCTTCACCGTCTTGCGGCAGAGCTTCAGGCAGTAGAGTTGGTTTAAAAATATGGTCGAGACGAATCTCAAAATTAGGAAGTTTCGCCGCAAAAAAAACTCCCAAAAACCAAAAAAGCTCATCTTTCGATGAGCTTTTT
>NZ_DKLH01000015.1:0-23316 GCF_002455685.1 Sphingobacterium sp. UBA6645 | reverse complement strand
TTCCGATCTACGAACAAAATCTTTCCGATTTTGTGATACTATTAATAAATAAAAACAGAATATGAAAGAGCAATTCGAACCCATCCCTGTAGTAAAAAACGAGGAAAAGAGCAGATTTGAGCTAGATGTAGACGGCCATATCGCCTTTATAGACTACAAAGAAACCCCCAGCAATATTGCATTGATCCATACCGAAGCACCGGAGGAACTGGCTGGAACAGGTGCCGCAGCTGCGTTAGTAGAAAAAACGTTGGTCTACATACAAGAGTCAGGCAAAAAATTATTGCCCTACTGTCCTTATGTCTTCGCATTTATTAAAAAGCATCCAGAATGGAAAACTTTGGTCGCTCCTCATTTCCCGGGATATGATAAACTCTAGCAATCGCTATATTTGAGATTGCTATTGGTAAAATCGTGAATTAAGGAAAGTGGAATGGATAAAAAAGAACATCTAAGTAGAAAAACATTTATTAGGAACACCGCATTGGGAATCGCAGGCATAGGCGCAGCGCCGCTATTGACAGGTTTTCAGCAAGTAGAATCTACAGCCAACAAAAGCAAACCGATGAAACTGTTAAAAAACGTACGCCTGGAAACAGGCTTTGAATATGACGGCGATGAAGTGGTTGCAACTAAAACAGAGCTGTTTTGTATCGAGATTGCTGATGGCAAAATTACCAGCATCAGAAAGAATGATCCTAAAGCCGACGCTTTTGATGCCAAGGGCATGCTGATGTTACCTGCATTCAAGGATATGCACATCCACCTGGACAAAACCTTCTACGGTGGGCCGTGGAAGATAGTCAAGCGCCGCTCCGGAGGGATAAAGGGAATGATTGCATTAGAAGAAGAAATCCTGCCGGAGATGTTGAAAACTTCGACGTATCGAGCGGAGAAGTTAATCGAACTTTTACAATCCAAGGGTTCTAGTTTCGCCAGAAGTCACGTCAATATTGAACCAACTTCCAAACTACAATCCCTTAAAAATCTACAGATAGCGCTGGAGAATAAAAAAGCTGGTTTTGAAGCGGAACTCGTTGCTTTCCCCCAGCATGGTCTGTATTATACAGATTCCGTTCCTTTCATGAAAGAGGCAGCACAAACTGATATAGATTTTATTGGCGGTCTTGACCCCTACTCAATTGACGGATCGATCGAGAAACCCATTGATTTTACTGTACAACTCGCATTGGATCATAACAAAGGAATCGACATACACTTGCACGAATCTGGACAATCGGGAGTGGATACGATCGAATACCTCATCAAGAAGGTTTTGGAGAATCCAACTCTCAAAGGGAAAACCTATTTGAGCCATTGCTTTGCGCTATCGGCTATCGACGCAGCCAAACAAGAGGAGCTGGCAGCGAAGCTCGCTGAAGCACAAGTAGGAATTATCTCTACCATTCCGTTCGGCGGAAGAGTAATGCCGATCCCAACGCTGTATAAACATGGCGTTCATGTGGCTACAGGAATCGATAGCGTCATCGACCATTGGGGCATTTATGGCACAGGATCAGTATTAGATAAAGCCAGTTTGATGGCGCAGTTATACGGTTTTGGAAACGAATTTATGCTTTCTCGAAGCCTCCGACTTGCTACGGACAATGTTCTGCCGCTCGACGATCAAGGAAAACAGCAATGGCCGAAACAGAATGACAAAGCTAATTTTGTATTGGTCAATAGCAGCTGCTCCGCAGAAGCGGTTGCTCGAATTCCAGAAATAGAACACCTGATACATGCCGGGAATGTAGTCTATTAACTATAATTTTCACCTCAATATCATAAAGCTTCTTATTTAAGACAAAATAGTCTTAAATAAGAAGCTTTTCTCTTATCTTTGAAAAAAGAACAATTATATCAGTAAACTATGTTCTCAAAAGCAGCTGAACACGGTATTAAAGCAATCATCTATATCGCCACGCAATCTATGGAAGGCAAGCGGGTGAAAATTGGTGAGGTATCGGAACATACCGCAACGCCCGAAGCATTTACGGCCAAAGTATTAGGGACTTTAACGAAACACGACATTCTACAATCTATCAAAGGACCTTACGGCGGCTTTGAGATGACTGCAAAGCAGATTGAGCATGTAAAGGTCGCAGATATCGTGAAATCGCTGGATGGCGACAATATCTTTACCGGCTGCGCATTAGGACTAACGGCCTGCAATCATAAAAATCCATGCCCCATGCATGAACGGTTCGTGAGCATACGCCGCGAATTGAAAAGTATGATGGAAAGCACAACAATTCAGGATCTTGCCACAGGATTGATCGCCGGAGATAGTGTGCTTATTCGCGCGTAGAAGCTAGCGAAATAGATAATATCAAATGATAACAAAAAGAAAAAGAACCCATGAAAGCAGATATCCAAAATATAGAAGACATTAAACTACTTGTGAATACCTTTTATGATCGTATTCGTGAGAACGAGTTATTGGGAAAGATCTTTGATGACATCATTCAAGATCGTTGGCCGGAACACCTTGAAAAGATGTACCGCTTCTGGCAAACGGTATTATTCGACGAACATACCTACTTTGGAAGCCCCTTCCCCCCTCATATGCACATGCCTATCGAAAAGCAACATTTTGATACCTGGATTGCCATCTTCAGTAGAACCGTAGATGAACTTTTCCAAGGGGAAAAGGCTGAGCGAGCAAAATGGCAAGGCGGACGCATGGCTGAAATGTTCCAGCACAAAATTGCTTACTACAAGCAGCAGAGCGGAAAACCCCTAGCTTAATATCTTATTTCGCAATCCATTCATTGAAGAAAGCTAAGACTTTCTCTTCATCGTAGCTGCTATCCTTCTCAAGATTGCCGCTCTCCCGAACCTTCAGTACCTTTCCATCTTTACCCAACACAATAAAGAACGGAAAGCCTAATGCCGGTCCATTGGGAGCATATTTCGTAAAGAAGGCTTCGTTTTTATTCTCTTTGGAATAGTTTACATGGTAATACAGGAACTTATCTTTCAATAGTTTGCTGACAGCAGGATTTTGCTGAATGTAATTATTGAAACGAAGGCACCATATACACCAATTCCCCCCTGCTTGTACAATAATATTCTTATTCTCTTTCTGAGCCTGAACAATCAATTTATCCAAATCTGCCTGTGCATCCGCCTCCGGGTGGTATGGCTTCGCATAGGCGTCAATCTCCTTTGGTTTTTCCGTCTGCGCATTTACATCCATCGACCAAAGACCCAAAAACAATACACATGCGCTGTAAACTAACGGTAAAATCTTCCCTTTCATAGCAATTCTCTTTTAATTCCTGAACCTAAATTAGCTATTCTTATGTATTTTTATGCCAATTTTTTGTCAAGCTTTACTATTGATATATCATTTATTTATACCTCACTATTTCAAAGGCTGACAATTTCTACAGTAATACACAGTTCCACCCATGTAATTTTCTTTAACTATTGATCCATGGCATCTAGGACAGGGATCACGATATGTGTTCTTCGACATCAATGTCTTATAACCACCTCCACCATATAGCGTTTTTTCGGTATCACGTCCGCCCGCCTCCGTCATTGCGCGAAGTGTTGATTTTATTGACTGTAGTATGTTTATCTTGTCCTGATCGGCGAGCGTTAAAATTTTGCGTTTAGGGTTAATGGGAGCCTGAAAAAGAATATCCTGTAATACGCCATTGCCAATTCCGGGGATACGTTGCTCTGTCGTTAAAAGCGCTTTAACAGATATGTTCTTCGTTTCTTTATTGATTAAGTTTTCAAAATAAGTCTTATCAAACAGCTCGCTCATAGGCGAAACACTGTTTAAACTTTTTGAATAATACTTGTTATGGAATTCTCCCTGATAAACTGCGATCATACCATACATGGCAACAGTGAGCGCGAGAAAGCTTTCATCATCGAAGGTGAGCAACAACTGATATTTAGGGGGTATCTTCGATGCATCCTTACTGTAATGAAAATTTACCCCATCGTTCAGACTGATGCGAATATCATCTTCAAGAATAATATCGACAAATATTCCATACCCCTCCGCGGAGAGGATCTTTTTACCGGTCAGTAATTCATTGTATGTTAGCGGATCGCCATAGAAAAACGTGAATCTATGCGGGCTATTGGAATTAAACACATCAGTTATTGTTCTTCCGCACAATGTTTCGTTAATCTGACGTCCTAGTGTTATTGCTTCAGGTAATTCAATCATGGCTTTAATCTAAAATGTTTTCAATTGTAAAACATATATCCGTTATCCGTTCTTCATAAATGCTGTTCGAATATTCGATATGCCTTTTTTAGTTTTTTAAGCTATAACATTATGAATCAAGCTTCCTGCAAAGGGCTGGCAATTCATCCTAAATAGCGATATTTCTAACGCAATATATCTTCCAAAAAGAGAATTATAAACACCTCATACACTTATGGTATTTTTGCCGTATGTAATGAGTTGGTAACGGAACTTTGTTTTACCTTTGTCTTCTGCTATCCGAAAACGACAGGCCAAATTAAGGAACGATAAAGATGTTACTGATTGATCGTTGTCGTTAGGCTGATGCTTGCTTTTTTATAAGATTTTTGTTCTAAATGAATTACTCGCACTGGTTACTTTATCATTCCTACTATCGATGGATCGTTTTAATAGCAATGCTCATCCAAATCGTTTGGGTATATATTAATCATCGCAACAAAACAACATTCGAATTAAAACACTATCAATGGCTTGTACTTTTTTGCATGGTCTACAACATTCAATTAGTACTAGGTTGGATGCTCTACCTGACTAGCCCCATCAGCAATGTCTTTTGGGATGACCTTCCCGCTAACCTCAAGAATAGACAACTCCGCTTCTTTGGCCTCGAACATATGAGCATGATGACCTTAGGAATTATCCTAATGAATACGCTGACCTTCCTTGTCAAAAAGAAAGTCGGAACGTCAGCATTTACCTACCTTTGGAAACGCTATATATTTATTTACATCATCATACTCGCATCCGTTCCCTGGTCGTTTTCGCCCTTGACAAGCCGTCCAAACTTTAGATAGGAAACTGGTATCAGTCTAAGCCTCTTCTTAGCTTATTCAAACCCATATCAAAGCCCTTTCCAAGCGGTTTTGATTGGGCTATACATTGGGTTTGAATTGGGAGAGTAAGGGTTTTAACTAGTAGTTAGTAATTAGTAGTTAGTAGTTAGACCTATGGCGGCATTCTATGTGAGATATTAGTATTTTTTCTTTAGCAAAAATTGTCTTGAATCAGGAAAGGGAATTTGTGTTTGAATCAGGAAAGGGAATTTGTCTTGAACCAGGAAAGGAAGGATGCAAGGAGAAACAGGATCCTGTCAATCGTTTTATCCTTTTTTTCCTGGTTCAGAAACTAACCCCTTTTTTCTTTCAACATGATCCTGTTCATCCTTGCATCCTTCCTTTCCTGGTTCGAAGACAAATTTTACTTTCTTGTTTAAACCAAAGGTTCAAAAAAATTCCCTTTCCTACTTCAGAAAATAATATCACAAATGCACAGTTCTAAAATCTAACATCTCATATCTCACATCTAACAAAAGAAGCTGCCCAATTATTGGACAGCTTGCTTTTAAGTTATCTTCACCCCATTTAGCGAGGTAAAGATAGAGGAAGTGTATCGGTTCCGATACTGTGAAGATTCTTTGTGGTTATATATCTTTAAAACGTGATTTTCACAATTAAATTATCTCCATCCGCCACCGAGCGCACGATAAAGATCAACATAGGATTCCAGGTGTTCTTGTCGTAGTTCTACCAGGGCTAGATCGGAGTTCAAGGCGTTTCCTTGTGCGGTGATAACCTCTAAATAAGTCGCATATCCACTGCGGAACAGTAGGTTCGCATTTCTAACGGCTTTTGCGGAGTTTTCGACACGTAATCTCGCAAATTCCAATTGCTCACGCAATTTATCTACGGTAATTACGGCTCCGGAAACTTCCGATACGGCTTCTACAACGGTTTGTTGTAAGGCAAGTTCTGATTTCTCACGTTCGATTTTTGCGACTTCCCAATTTGTCTTTAATGTTTTGTTTTTAAAGATCGGTGCTGTCAATTCACCTGTGATCCCTCCTAACAATGCTCCTGGAATGGAAAACCAATTTTTTGGCAACATCGCATTCACCCCTAGGTTACCGCCTAGGGTTAATGATGGATAGCGCATCGCTTGTTGAATATTAGCTGCGGCATTGGCGGCAATCAAATCATATTCGGCCGTGCGAATGTCAGGTCTATTACGGATAATCTCTAATGGAGATCCAAGAGAAATATCTTTGTTCTCTGCAAACAGGTGCTCGAAACTCGTTCCGCGCTGGATGGAATCGGGCATCTGCCCCGTCAAAACGCGTAACGCATTTTCTTGAAGTATAATCTCTCTTTCCAGTTCGGGGATCAAAGAGGCAGCGATCAAGCGTTGCGACTCGGTCTGTTGTATCGCAAGCGACGTGATCTCACCGGCCTCGTATTGGAGTTTGATCATCTGCAGGGTGCTGTCGTTCAACTGCACGTTCCGTTTTGCAACTTCGATTTTTGCGTCAAGCATCAGCAGATTGAAATAGCCTTTGGCAACATCACTTACAATCTGCGTTTGGATTGCGTTTTTCGCTTCGCGCGTATTCAGGTATTGCGCTAGCAACTGATCTTTCGAGTTTGCGATCTTTCCCCAGATATCGATTTCCCAATTGAAACCGATCTCTGTTCCAAACTGCGATAAATAGGTAAACATATTCTCCGAAGCCTTCGTTCCGTGGCGCTCATACCATTTTGAAGACGGTCCTGATCCAAACTCTTTCGAGCGCCATTGCTTATTCGCTCCGGCGATGGTCATATCTACCTGCGGCAAATAGTCTAGCTTGTTTCTACGCAGATCTTTATTGGCGATTTCGATATTCAATAAAGCAGTTTTCATATCGAAGTTATTGCTCAATGCCGAGTCGATCAGACTCTTTAAGGTTGGATCATGGAAGAACTGCTTCCAGGTCGTTTTGCTTATACTTGTCGTGTCGCCAAAATAGGCTAATGTATCCCCGCGATATTGATCGGGCAAATTGAGCTCAGGCTGGCTATATTTCTGCCCGACTTTACAGCTTTGTATAAAGACGACCGCAGCAAATAAGCAGGCTAAGCTTAGTTTTGTTATTGATATCTTCTTCATTATTCTTCCTCTGTTTTTATTTTACTACGTACTAGCTCATCCAGCGATTTGAACACCACGAACAACATGGGTATGATGAAAATACCGAATGTTACTCCGAACAGCATCCCTCCTGCAGCACTGAAACTGATGGAATGGTTACCGATTGCTGATGGTCCTACCGTCCACATCAAAGGAACCAAACCTGCCACAAAGGCTAGCGAGGTCATTAGGATTGGACGTAGACGCAATTTTGCTCCGTTGATCGCCGCATCAACAATGCTCATTCCCTTTTGCCGTTCTTGAACAGCAAACTCCACAATAAGGATAGCATTCTTCGCCAAGAGACCAATCAACATGATTAAACCAACTTGTACATAAATATTATTTTGTAATCCTACTAACGCGATTGTTCCATATACACCGATCAATCCAACCGGTACAGAAAGTAATACTGCCCATGGCAAAATATAGCTTTCGTACTGCGCCGCCAACAAGAAATAAACGAATAGTATACTCAAAGCAAAGATGAGAACGGTCTGCGAGCCGGATTGGCTCTCCTCAAAACTCATCCCTGTCCACTCATAACCGTAGTTTCCTGGCAGCTTTTCTTCTGCATATTTTTCAATTGCAGCCATCGCATCCCCGGTACTGTAGCCTTCCGCAGGCTCCGCATTGACCGTGATGGCATTATAAAGGTTATATCGGGTAATAGTCTCCGGACCTACAATTTTCTCCAGTGTCAGGATCGTATTGATGGGCACCATCTTGCCTTGATCGTTACGCACGAAAATTGAGTTAAAGGACTCGGGATCTTTACGGAAATCAAAGTCTGACTGAACATAAACACGATATTGTCTACCGAAGCGACTGAAGTCGGATGCTTGTACCCTTGCGAAATACGAACGGATGGTCGACATCAAGCTGTTGATACTGACTCCCAAGGCTTTCGCTTTCACCACATCGATATTAACTTCATATTGTGGGAAGTTTGATTTGAACGAGGTATAAGCATTTCCCACTTCGGGTAGTTGGTTCAATTCACTGATAAATGTATCGGCAACTACGTTAAAGTCACGAATATCTCCTCCCAATCGATCCTGCAAGACCATCTCAATACCGGCAAAGTCTCCGAAACCCTGAACCGTTGGACGTGGGAATACGGTAAACTTGGCCTCGTGCAATTGGGATAGATCCTGACGGATGGTATCCATGAAGGCTGTGATATTCTTGATTTTCTTACGTTCGGCATGTGGAACCAAGTTGATATATCCCGCAGCAAATGCCGGACTGGAACTTGCATCCAAAGCATTATAACCCGATACCGTGGTCATCCCGGCAATATCTTCGTGCTTCTTCAAAATGCTATCTGCCATTCTTAACACTTCCGTGGTACGCGATAATGAAGCCCCTGGAGGCATTGCCAAGTTGTAAGTGATAAATCCATCATCCTCTGTAGGGATAAAGGCTTTAGGCGATTTATACATAGCGAATATGCCAATTGCCGTGATTAATGCTAATCCCGCCCAAGCGACATTCTTCTTTTCGATCAGGTATTTGACGCCACCAATGTATTTATTCGTGAAATTGTCAAATGCTGTATTGAAGGCTTTAAAGAAACGTCCTTTATATTTTTCAAACTTATTTTTGTCTTTTTCTTCTTCCAGTTCATCTTGCGCAGGTTTTAATAGCAAGGCACATAAAGCCGGACTTAAAGTTAGGGCGTTCAATGCCGAGATTAAAATAGCCGTAGCCAAGGTATAGGCGAATTGTCTGTAGAAAATACCGGCTGGTCCTTCCATAAATCCTACCGGCAAGAATACTGCCGCCATCACCATCGTAATGGATAGGATTGCTGATGTAATTTCCGACATGGTCGATAAGGTCGCGGCCTTGGCTTTTAAACCGGTATGGTGCATCTTCTGGTGGATGGCCTCGACGACGACGATTGCGTCATCGACCACAATACCAATCGCGAGCACCAAGGCAAACATCGTCAATACATTCAGCGAGAATCCGAAAAGACCCAAGAAGAAGAATGTACCCACCAAGGAAACCGGAATAGCGATCGCCGGGATCAAGGTCGAGCGGAAATCCTGCAAGAAGATAAATACAATGATAAATACGAGAATAAACGCTTCGAATAGGGTGTGCTTCACTTGCGAGATAGACTCATCAATCTGATCGCGCACAGAATAGGTAATCTCGTAATTAATACCCTTAGGGAATGTTTTTGCTTGTTCTTCGAGAACTTTACGAACTTCCACGTCGATATCATGGGCGTTGGATCCACTGGTCTGCGTTAAGTTCAACGTTAAGCCGGGATGCCCATCGACTTTGTTGTCCGAGTTTAGGTTGGTCGCGCCGAACTCAACACGAGCGACATCTTTGAGGTATAATACCGAACCATCTTTATTGGTTTTGATGACGACGTTTTGGAACTCTTCAGGCTGTGTGAAACGCCCCTTATGTTTGATCACTGTTTCGAAGGCTTCATCGGAGGTCTCCCCGAACTTACCTGGTGCAATTTCAAAGTTTTGATCTTTGATCGCATCAGTCACGTCTTTTGGCACTAAATTATAAAGTGCAAGCTTCTCGGGATTTAACCATAGACGCATGGCGTAGTCACGCGCTCCCAGGCGGGATACTTGAGCGACTCCATCCACACGAAGTAAGGGGCGCATCAAGTTGATCTGTGCGTATGCCTGCAAAAAGGTCTCATCATAGATGCTATCGCGATGATCAGAGAATAGGTTGATCGTCATGATAACCCCACTCTGCCTCGGCATCGTGGTGATACCAGCTTCATTTACTTCGGCTGGAATAGAACTGATGGCCTTAGAAATACGCGTTTGGACGTTTACTGAGGCTACATCAGGGTTAGTTCCTGTTTTAAAATAAACCGTCACATTACCGGAACCGGAGTTGGATGCTGTAGAGCGTATATAGGTCATGTTCTCTACCCCATTGATGGCTTCTTCGATGGGTAAGAGTACACTCTTTGCGACCGTTTCTGCAGTCGCGCCCGGATAACTCAACGATACCACTACTGAAGGCGGCGCAATTTCAGGAAATCGCGTCACAGGTAGCAATTTCATCCCCACTAATCCGAGAATAACTAATATGATAGATACAACCGTAGCCAGGACGGGTCGATTTACGAATGTCTTTAACATATAAAATATTTAGATAGACGATACTATCCTACCGCTCTGGCGAGCGGTAGAAATAGCTTGTATAAGTCTTGAGTATTCTTACTTCTTTTGTTCGATTGGGATAATGGCTGAACCGTCTGTTAGCTTATCAAAACCACTTAAAATAACACGGTCACCTTCTTGCAATCCCTCTGACACAATGTAGTTATCCTTACTCTTACCGGCAACTTTGATATTGCGACGCTGAGCCGTATTGTTCTTGTCTACAACAAAAACAAAGGTCTTGTCCTGCAGCTCGCTGGTTGCGACCTGTGGAATCTGGATTACATGGTCCTTAACTTCTGAGATTTTTAAGGTACCTGTACTTCCTGAACGCAGGATGTTGTCTGGGTTAGCAAAGGATGCACGTAATGAAATAGCCCCCGTAGTACGATCGACTTGTCCATTCACAGCGTCAACTGTGCCTTTGTATTTATAGTCCTCTCCGTCGGCGAGTACTAGCGTAACATCCGGGAAAGTTAGTTTTTTGAGTTTATCGTATTTGCGTCCTTCGATACTATCCTTCCTCGCCTGCGCTTTGGAAAAGTAGAGGAAATCAGATTCGTTCATCGCGAAATAAACGTAGATTTCTTGAACATCAGAAAGGTAGGTTAAAGGCTCTTTATCGCCCTTTGACACTAAGTTACCGATACGTTTCGGAATACGTCCGATATATCCACTAACCGGCGCTGTAACAACAGTGAAGTCTTTAGATAACTGCGCGGAGCGGACTTCTGCGTTTGCTTGATCTAATGTAGCTTTAGCAACTTGATAATCTGCCTGTGCCGATGCTAAACGAACTTCGGAGATAACCTCGTTATCTACCAATGGCTTCAAACGATCTACTTCTAACTGCGCGTTTTTTAGCTTCGCACGAGCGACCTGTTGACTCGCTACAGAATTATTTAAATCCTCTTGATAAAACGATGGGTCTATCTTGAATAGCTTCTGCCCTTTTTGCACAAAGGCACCCTCATCGACATAGATTTCCTGCAATAGCCCTTCCACTTGCGGACGGACATCGACATTCACCTTACCTTCGATAGTACCCAGATAATCTTTCACAGTAACCGCATTGTCGCGGGATACCGTGTAAACTGGTAATGCTAATGCTTTGTTGGATTCTTTTTCTTTTGATTTGCTCTCTGAACAGCTTGATAAGATACTTAATGAACTGAACAATACGAGCGTTCCTTTTAAAAATGATAAATTTAGTTTCTTCACAGTAATTGTATATGTTTAATTCTTCCTTCGTAATATTTTTATTACACTTCCCTCTTATTAACGTACTATTTAACAATTATTGTACCGTTTAACATTTGTTAACATATTATTTTATAGTTAAGAAATTGGGATTAATAGATTGTATCCGTGTTAAAACACTGGTTTTCAATGCATCTAATACCTTAGACAAACGATAGCGTTAAATAGTTGGAAAAAGTAGCTTATTTGTTCAAAGGAGTAATAAACAGTCGCTTGAATACGATTGTGTACAAGGTATGGGACGATGTAGCGTAAAGTTCAGAGGCCTATTAAGGGAAGGCTTCAATACAAAAAGCAATTGCTAAGCTAGATTAAAGGTTGTTGGTTAATCTTGTTACTCCAAATACATTCCTTGACGAACGAGAAGCCCTCTATACTTATTGAATACGGAAGACTTCGATACAAAACCTAGATATTGGTCGTCTTTATTTACGACCGGCAGTATCCATACATCATCACGATTCATTTTCGTCATCACGACTTCCATATTCTCGTTTTCTAGGATAATATCATTGGGTTTCTGGGCTAAGACAGCGAAGTTCTTGTCCTTGCCTTCCTGCTCAGCAAGTAGTATGGAGAATAGGCGCTCGCTATAGATAATACCTAAAAGCTTTCCTGAATCATCTACGATTGGAAAGATATTACGTTTAGAATGGATAATATCAGATTGGCGGTCTAAGGGCGTCTCTTCTGGTTTTAGTACAACAAAGTTAGTCTCCAAGACATAGCGTAATTTCATCATACTAAGCACCGTACGATCCTTATCCTCATAAGACAGCAAGTCGCCCGATTCCGCTAATACTTTAGTGTAGATGGAGTGCTTCATCACCGCTCTGTTGATAAAATAGGATATAGACGCAACCAACATCAGGGGCACCATGAGGGTGTATCCACCGGTGATCTCTGCAATCAAGAATATTCCTGTTAAAGGGGCATGCATTACGCCTGCTAAGGCGCCAGCCATCCCTGCCATCACAAAGTTAGGGACGTTCAACTGTACAACGCCGAGCTGATTCATGCCGAATGCGAATGCGAAACCGATTAATCCACCCATCACAAGACTAGGTCCGAATACACCACCATTACCACCGCCATTGATGGTAAATAGCGAAGCAATAGACTTGGCAAATAGAGTCAGCACGGTATAGCAGATGACTACCCAGGCCATATCTTTATAATCGGCGAATAAGCTATTCTTTACAATAGCATCAAAACGGCCATCCAATATCTGTTGGATGGTGATGTATCCTTCACCATAAAGCGCCGGGAAGATAAAGATTAAAATCCCAAGCGATACACCGCTTATCCAGACTTTATTATAAGGATTTTTAATACTGGCGAACCAATCCTTCACCCATTGGGATATCTTCGAAAAATAGACGGTATAAACGCCTATAATAACAGCTAATAACAAGTAAAAGAATAAGGCGTCTACTTCCCAACCTGTGGTTGCTGTATGGAAAAGAGGCTCGCTATATAAGAGTTTGGAAATGACTGATGCTAGCGCAGCTGAAATCAATAAAGGGATGAACGCAGGGATAGAAAATTCCGGAAGGAGAATTTCGATTGCAAAGATCATCCCAGCGACCGGGCTATTGAATGCACCGGAAATACCGGCTGCAGCACCGCAGGCTAGCAACATCGTGATCTCCTTATAGCTCAAGCCAAAGAAACGCCCGATGTTGGATCCAATTGCCGACCCAGAGTAAGCAATCGGCGCCTCCAATCCTGATGACCCACCAAATCCTACAGTTAAAGCACTCGTGACAATCTGCGAATAGATGTTGTGAAAATCAATCCGGCTAGATTTTCGGGAGATAGAATAGATTATCGGCGTGATACCGTGTTCTAGTTTCTTGCCTCGTAAGAATTTCCGGACGAATAATACACTTAAGAAAATACCTATTAACGGAAATATTAGATAGAGTGAGTATTTATAATGCCATTCCACATCATCCTGTAAGGAGGATGCAATAAAATGAGTCATTCCTTTCAACAATGCAGCCGCTAATCCGCCAACTATACCCACCACAAAAGCTAACACTACCAAGAAGTTCCGATTGGAAATCTTCTTCATCCGCCATTGATTGATATACTCTAGTCTTTTTAGCAAGCGCTCTCTCATATTATATGCAAATATAGAAACACTTTCTCAGATACCTAAAATGATTCAACCCTCACAAAAACATTTTGTATTTTTGGACTGAAACAAATACAATGATTATGATGAATATGTTAAAGACGGGAGTCTTGCTCTCGGCGCTAGCGCTCGGAACATTCAACTTCTCGGCAACCATTCCTGATGAAGGGATGTTCCCTCTTAGTGAATTGAGCCGTGCGGGATTGAAAAAAGCGGGTCTAAAGATTAGTGAAAAAGATATTTACAATCCGGGACAGATTGGTTTGGTGGACGCCCTTGTGCAGGTTAGTGGCTGTACGGGATCTTTCGTCTCTAGAACAGGATTAATCATCACCAACCATCACTGTGCCTTCTCTGCGGTTCAATTAGCATCAACACCAGAGCATAACTATTTGCAGAACGGCTTTGTCGCAAATTCGCACGAGCAAGAGATAGAAGCGAAAGGACTAACTATACGTATTACAGACTCTTACGAAGATGTATCAAAACAAGTTCTTGATGCTGTTGCTAATATCACGGATCCTATCCAGCGTATTGACTTAATCAATAAAAAGCGTGTAGAGTTGGCGAAAGCTGCAGAAGCTGATGACCCTACGATTAAAGCTGAGGTTTCTGAAATGTTTATAGGAAAGAGCTACGTCCTTTTCAAATACAAGACTATTGAGGATGTTCGTTTAGTATATATCCCACGTCAGGATATTGGGGAATTCGGAGGCGAAACGGACAACTGGGTATGGCCAAGACATACAGGGGATTTCTCCTTCTTGAGAGCGTATGTTGCGCCGGATGGTAAATCTGCAAAATATTCAAAAGATAATGTTCCTTACACTCCAAAGAAACACTTAAAAGTAAATCCTAAGGGAGTTAATGAAAACGACTTCGTATTTATCCTAGGTTATCCAGGACGTACGTTCCGTCATCGCCCTGCGCAATATATTGAATACCAACAGAAGTTCTTATTACCATATACTTCAGAACTCTACGATTATCAGAATCAACAAATGCTTCTTGCTGGTAAGGATGATAAAGCAACGGAACTAGCCTTAGCAACACGTATAAAACGCAACGCGAACGTAATGAAAAACTACCGTGGTAAATTGAAAGGCTTAAGAAACATCGACCTTATCAATACCAAAGAAGCGGAAGATAAAGCTTTGTTAGACTTCATCAATAGCAAGCCGGAGTTAAAACAGAAGTACGGTACGCTGATGTCGGATATCGATCAGCATTACGATATCGTATTTGCGGATGCGGAGAAAGAACTATGGTATAACAATATCTATTCTGGAATCCGTTTATTACAAGTTTCTAGCTTGGTGAACTCATTTAAAGAGGCGTTAGGAAAAGAGCTTTCAACTGCGAAACGCGAAGAACTCTTTAAAGTCAACATAGATCAGTTTAAGAAACAATTAGCTCCTCTATACGAAGGTTACAACTTAGCGGTTGATAAAACTATAGGCGGACATATGTTTGAGCAAGCATACCAATTGAACGGAGCAAACAGTATTGCGTTTGTACAGGCAAGAAACTTTAAATCGCAACAGGACGCTGCTAACTATATTCAATCAGCAATTGACAAGTCTGCGATGAACAACATGGACAATTTTGTAAGCACTGTATTGAAGAATGCATCAACACTGATGGCCTACAATGACGAATTGTTGAAATTCCAAGATGACTTGTACAAGGAGACTGCTCCATTCCGCGATGAGCAGAAACGTCGTGAAGGAAATTTGAATAAACTGATGGCAGATTATGTAGCGGTTAAAGAGCAATTCCAATCGAAGAACTTTATCCCGGATGCGAACTCTACGCTTCGCTTGACTTTCGGAAATATCAAAGGATATAGCCCAGTTGATGCTACGTACATGGAGCCATTCACCACGGTACGAGGGCTAATCGAGAAAGGCAACTCAGGTGCTCCTGAATTTGCTTATCCACAAGCTATTAAGCAAAACTGGTTAGACAAGAACTTCGGCAACTATTTCAAAAAAGAAATCAACGATGTGCCTGTAAATATCCTATACAATATGGATACTACCGGTGGAAACTCCGGATCGCCAATCATGAATGCACATGGTGAATTAATCGGGGTTAACTTCGACCGTGCCTACGACGCAACCATCAACGACTTCGCATGGAACGAAAGCTACAGCCGCTCCATCGGTGTCGATATCCGCTATGTATTATGGATCGCTGATAAGATCGATAATGCACAGTTTATCTTAAAAGAAATGGGAATTTAGTAGTAGAGATTAGATATAAGACATTAGATATTAGACTTTGATGCGCAAGCAGAAGGACCTTTATCTAATGTCTATATTATCTTAGATGTTTGATAAGGACGCTATAGGTCTTAATACTAACTACTAAATACTATCTACTACAAAAATTATCGACTTATTTTCTTTGAAAAAGGCAGATACATAGGCAGTGCTGCCGATCCGCACCAAGGGTAAATCTTAAAATCCAATAGACTATTTTTAATAGCCGGATCTGTCTTCAGGATAATCGCTAATTCTGATTCATTGGCGACATTATGGAAAATAAATAGTCCGCGGTAATTATCCTGATTCTTTCCGAACGGACCTGCAACAATTAATTTATCTTCATTTACAAGGCGATTTATGTTTGCCATGTGTCCTGTAAAGCTTTCATTGATTAGGTTCTTATCTTTGGTTTGATTAGTTCCAGTCTTCAGGACCACAAAGAAATAGGATTTCATCCCACGCTCGTCGGCGTTTAATTTCTGTGCTAAAGCTTCATCATAAGTTGTATCTACAATGGCGGTTGATGTAGGATTGCCCGTAGTTACTTGACGAATCATATTAAAAGTGTACTCCTTCCCTCCTGCTCCAATTGCGACGTGCATGGTATCCTCACTAAATTTCTTATATAAAATCTTCTTAGGAAAATCATGTTCAGGGTTTAAAAAAATATAATAATCTTTACCGCTGCTGCCTTCGAACTGTATTGCTTTCCCATCATTCTGACCGATTACATTCGCCTCGAAAATGAGTTTTCCATTTGTTGCCTTCAGGTCGATATATTCGATTGTTGAGATCCCCTTACCTTCTGAGAACCCATATGAAAAGCCTTTCAGATGATCATCAGAAAGCCTATCCCAATGTTCATACAATTCTTTGCCCTCTACTTTCCATGTTCCAGAAAAGAATGAGGATATGTTTTGCTGTGCATACAAGCCTTGTATTGCCAGCAAACTGAGGAGGGTGAATAGGTGTTTCATAGTTAAATATAAGGATAGTAGTTAGTATTTAGTAGTTAGTATTAAGACCTAGGGCTGGTATTTGGGGTTAGATATTAAATGTCAGATGTTAGAGTTTAGACCTATGTCCGCCTTTTAGACTTGGAAAGGGATGATTTGGATTTATATTAAGTCTGAACTTTTGGTTTAAACAAGAAGGGAAGGTTGTCTTGAACCAGGAAAAAAAGGATTCAAGGATTAACAAGATCCTGCTCATCTTTAAAATCCTTCCTTTCTTGGTTCAAAACAGCTCATATTCCTATTCTAAAGCAAGTTCCCCGCTATTGTACCCCATATCCTTTCCCTTAACAGGACAAAAAAAATTAGACCTACTATCATCATTTCCAGTTTTTATAAACTAGAAATGACGACATAGGTCTAATTACTTAATACTAAATACTAACTACTAAAAAAAGCTATACCAAAGTTGGCTCCACGTCTGCATATTCGTGGATGTACTTTTCTACCATTTCGACCATCTTTTCACTACCGATGATCAATGGTGTTCTTTGGTGTAGTTCTTTAGGTTCGATATCCATGATGGGTGCAACGCCTGTAGATGCCTTTCCTCCAGCTTGTTCGGCGATGAAGGCTAAAGGATTACATTCATACATTAAGCGTAGTTTTCCGTTCGGATATTGTACGGTGCTTGGATAAAGAAATATCCCGCCTTGTATCATGTTGCGATGGAAATCAGCCACTAGAGAACCGATATAACGCGATGAATACGGTCTACTTGTCTTTGGATCTATTTCCTTGCAAAATTGTAAGTAATGCTTAATTGCGGAAGAGAACTGATTGTAATTGCTCTCGTTTACAGAGTACACACGACCGTCTTTTGGGATGGTCAAACCAGGATGTGACAGGCAGAATTCACCAATAGACGGATCTAGGGTAAAGCCATCGACTCCCTTTCCAGTGGTATAAACCAATACGGTCGACGAGCCGTAGATCACATAGCCAGCAGCTACCTGCTCGCGGCCAGTTTGCGCGAAGTCTATCGCTTGCACCTCTCCTTCAGCACTTTTGCGCTTGTAGATGGAGAAAATCGTACCGACAGAGACATTCGAGTCAATGTTGGAAGAACCATCCAAGGGGTCGAAGTAGACCATGTATTTTCCTACACGATAACGTTTGGTCTGTGTTAAGTCGATACCATCTTCATGCTCTTCTGAAGCTAGATAACAACATTCGCCACCACGTTTAAGCGCATCCATAAAATGGTTGTCAGCAAAAACATCAAGCTTTTGTTGTTCCTCGCCCTGCACATTGCAATTGCCTTGTTTCCCTAGAATATCGGCTAATCCAGCCTTATTCACTTCGCGATGAACAATCTTTGCCGCCAGGGAAATTGCCTGCAACAAACGGGTAAATTCACCTTTTGCGGTTGGAAATTGAGCTTGTTGCTCAATAATAAACTGTTCTAATGTTTGTATACTCATTATTCTATCCGCTTTTTTCGATTAAGCTTCCTCTAATTTGACATACTGTACATAATTTTCTTCAAACATGCCCTTTAGCTTCTCAGCCATTTCGACATATCCCTCTTGATTTGCCCATACACGTTTCGGATTTAACAGCTCCGAAGGGACGCCCGGACATTCCCTAGGCATTTGAAGATCAAAGATTGGGTGCACCTCATAACCAGCCTCGCCGATGACATTCTCCATCGCGCTGCGGATTAACTGACGGGTATAAGCCAATTGGATTCTACGCCCAACTCCATATGGCCCCGCTACCCAGCCGGTGTTTACCAACCAAACCTGAATATCTTGATGATTTTCTAATCGTTGTTTCAACATCTCTGCATAGCGCATCGGATGTAAGGGTAAAAATGCTGCTCCAAAGCATGCTGAAAAAGTTGCCGTCGGTGTTTTTACGCCCATTTCCGTACCTGCCACTTTCGCGGTATAGCCGTTGATGAAGTAAAACATCGCCTGCTCTGGCGTCAGCTTGGAAATTGGAGGCAACACGCCGAATGCATCTGCACTTAAAAAGAAAATATGCTTTGGTGCATTACAGCAGTTCTTGTCGCTTGTATTCTCAATAAATTCCAAAGGATAAGAAACGCGTAAGTTCTCGGTGATGCTGATATCATTATAATCAATCTCGCGAGTACCTGGTTTGAATTTCGCATTTTCAATCAATGCGCCAAATTTGATCGCGTTGAAAATCTGCGGCTCATGTTGATGCGTCAGGCCAATACCTTTTGCATAACAGCCACCTTCGAAGTTAAAGATTTCGTTGTCTGCCCAGCCATGCTCATCATCGCCGATTAAGTAACGCCCCTCATCTGAAGAAAGCGTCGTTTTACCAGTACCCGACAGGCCAAAGAATAGAGCAGTGTCATTATCCTTACCAACGTTTGCAGAACAGTGCATGGTAAGCACATTGTGTTTCAATGGTAATAAGTAATTCAAAGCACTGAACACACCTTTTTTAATCTCGCCGGTATATGCTGTACCGATGATCAGGATTACCTGGCGCGTTAAATCTACTGCAACGCAGTGAGATGTCGGCAAGCCAAGCTCTTCATAATCCTCCAATTGTAAATCTGAAGCCACTAAAACCGACCAATCTATGCGTTCTTGCTTCTGAATATCTGTTTCGATAAACATGTTATCGACAAAATGGCTTTGAACGGGACGTTCACAAACCACAAGGACCTGCTGCGCATAAGCTTTATGGTTGCAAGCTTGTACCGAACGGATATACAGCGGAATCTGCGATAAATAGCGGCTAACCCGATCTTGAAGTTGATCGAACAGCTCTACAGTCATCGCTTTGTTTACTTTACCCCAATTAACTTGATCGAAAGTAAACTCGTCTTTAACGATAAAACGGGACTCTGGTGAGCGCCCCGTAAATTTTCCGGTGGCGAAACTTAATGCACCACTATCCGTAAGAGTTCCTTGATTTTGTTTTACAGCGTGTTCCACTAGTTCGGGAACCGGGAGCTGGACATAGATTGGCTCTTCTGGTCGAATGCCAAGAGCCTCTAATTGAATACTGATTACGTTTGTCATTATATAGGCTTTATTTTGCGACAAAGCTAGATATATTTTTAGCAACTAAAAAAGAAAATTTAGCATATTGTATGAAATACACAATTTTAAAACACTGTATTTCAATATATTATAATTTAAAAAAATTGTCACAAGTTTTTAGCTAAAAAAAGAATTAACCTTTAGCATTTGAATATTTTTTAAATCAGACAATATAGGTTAACTCAAACGGATAAAATACGTGTAGCGTTTAACTGACACAGCAATTTGTATGTCATAACATGGAAATTTTGGCTGGAAATATCATAAAATCGTCAAAACGAAGAAATGCCTCTTTTTTATCTAAAGAATAAAGCTGTTATTTGCATAACTTTTTGAACAAAAGGATACAAAAGTCAAAAAGTAAGCATTATGAAATCACATATACAAGGCATCCTATTCGTCCTGTTTACATTCTTTGGAATTTCGGCTGCGTGGGGACAGCAGACAGTCACTGTAAAAGGTAGAGTGATGAACGCGGAAACTTACGAAGCAATTCCCTATGCATCGATCAGCATTATCGGAACCAGCAAAGAGTCGGGCGCATCATCAACCGCTAACGGTACTTTTACGCTTAGCCTTCCGAGCAATTTGAGCAAGCTGCGCATTAGTTCTGTAGGATTCGACGCGGAGGAATTTGTAGTGACAAGGGATAATGCCGGAAATGCGAAAATATTCCTATTCCCTTCTAATAAAATTGAAGAGGTCGTCATCAAGCGCCCTCGCAGGGGAAAATATTCGAATAAGAATAATCCTGCCGTTGAGCTGATCCGGAAGGTTGTAGAACATCGTGATCAAAACCGATTGACTGGTCAGTCTTTTGCCGAATTCAACCAATATGAGAAGATAAGCTTAGGTCTAAGCAATTTGGATGCGAAATTTAAAAACAAAAAGGTATTCAAAAAGTATCAATTCCTATTTCAAGAAGATGACACGGCCAGTGTCAATGGCAACTATGTATTGCCCGCATATATGGAGGAAAAATTCTCGAAGGTATATTACCGGAAAGATCCAAACGCGAAAAAGCAATACGTGATGGCGGAGAAGAAGGCACAGTTTGACCCCAAATTTGTAGACAATGACGGTTTGAGCAAGTATTTCAACCGTTTATATGATGAAGTCGAAATCTACGATAATAACATCGAGATCTTGACCAACCAGTTTTTGAGCCCGATTGCTAATAGCGCGCCTACCTTCTATCGTTTCTATATTACCGACACGATCAAAACAGCGCAGCCCAACTTGGTGGAGCTGAGCTTCTTTCCTAGGAATAAAAACGATTTATTATTTACAGGTAAACTCTACATCACATTGGATGGTAACTATGCCGTACAACGTGCTGCAATGACCGTTGCCGACGATATCAACTTAAACTTTGTGCGCGATCTTGACATAGAATTAGCCTTTGACAAAGATCACAATAATAAGTTCTACCTAAGCAAATCCAGCTTGGGCATTGACTTCGCGATTACAGGCAAAGGAAAGGGAATAAAAGGAAAACGCGTAGTGTTGATCAATGATTACCAACAAGGCGTACAACGTCCAGACAGCACCTACTTAGTTCCTGACGTATATGTTGTTAAGAAAGAGGAAGAAATCGAGGCCGAACCGGAAAGCTATTGGGCGACGTTAAGACCGGAACCGTTGAGCAAATCGGAGAGCTTGATCTACCATAATATCGATAGCCTACAACAAATGCCATCGTTCCGCACCTTTATGGACATCAGCGCCCTTTTATTATCGGGTTACAAGCAGGCCGGACCGGTAGAAATCGGCCCTGTTAATACTTTTTATTCTTATAATCCAGTAGAAGGGTTTAGATTGCGCGTCGGTGGTCGTACGACAGATCGATTAAGCAAAAGGTTCTATCTTGAGGGATATACGGCCTATGGCTTCGACGATCAGAAATGGAAGTATTTTCTAGCAGGAACTTACTCTTTGAACAACAATTCGATTTATAATTTCCCGCAGCATTATATCCGTGTTTCGGCGTCATACGACACGAAAATCCCTGGCCAAAAATTAGAATTTATTCAAGAAGACAATGTTTTGTTATCATTTAAGCGAGGCGAAAATCAAAGTTACCTTTATAATGAGGAGTATCGGGTTGACTATAAGGTAGAATTTAGCAATAACTTTTCCGTGACCGCAGGCTTGGGACGGTGGAAACAAACCCCAGCAGGAGTACTATCCTATCGTTTACCACAAGCAGACGGCAGCTTCAACAATTTGCCACACCTTCAATCTACCGAATTCAATGTAGGGGTACGTTACGCACCTAAGGAAGAGTATTATCAGGGAAAACTATACCGTACGCCCCTATTTAACAAATATCCGATCTTCCATCTGAATTACACAGCTGGCGTTAAAGGTTTATTTGGCGGAGACTACAACTATCATTCGCTATCTGCCGATATCTTTAAAAGGTTTTATTTGTCGCAGTTTGGGTATGCTGACGTTAATTTGGATGGATCTTACACCTTCGGGAGCAATATTCCCTATCTATTCTTAAATATTCATCGTGCCAACCAAACGTATGCCTACCAGTTGCAATCCTACAACTTGATGAACTTCATGGAATTTGTATCGGATCATCATGCGAGCATCAACGTACAGTATTATATGAATGGTTTTATTTTCAATAAAATTCCATTATTAAAGAAATTAAAACTTCGCGAAGTATTTAGCTTCAAGGGTGTATATGGAGGCTTAAGAGATAGCAACAATCCTTCACTCAACAATGAGGTTTTCGCATGGCAAACAAACGGTAAGGGCGAGCAATCTAGCTTTACCTTTGGTAGCGAGCCGTATATGGAAGCAAGCGCAGGTGTATCGAACATCTTTAAAATATTACGCGTCGATTTAGTAAAACGCCTGAATTACTTAGATAATCCTGATGCTCCAGAATGGGGTGTCCGCGCCAGAATTAAGTTTGATTTCTAGGTAAGTTAGTCACTATTAGCAATACAGTTGTACGCTACGAGCGACCAACGAAAGATCACAAGCCTTTTACAACTATTACAAACACCTATCATACCCGCTCGGAAAGGGTTATGATAGGGGTTTGTATTGGGTTTGAATTGGGAGTGAAAGGGGTTATACTTGTAGTTGATATATTAGACATTAGATATTAGACATTAGATTTTAGACCATTGTCTGAACTAGGAAAGGAAGGATACAAGGATGGGCCGGATCGGGTCTGATGTCTGTTATCTGATATCTAATGTCTGTTCTGAACCAGGGAGGAAGGATACAAGGATAAGCAGGATCGGGTC
>NZ_DKLH01000007.1:5610-11925 GCF_002455685.1 Sphingobacterium sp. UBA6645 | reverse complement strand
AATAATTAAAATTAAGTTTAAATATATTTATTTATTAATAATTTAATATTATTTTAACACATATCGATATAAAAATTGCCACTTAACCTTAATTAAGTGGCAAAAATTATGTTTTCCCTAAGTAGTAATATTTATGATTGTAATGCGTCTCTATAAGCAAATTCTAATCCAAAAAACTTAAAGTGTACCTGTCAATTCTTTAATATCATTACAGCTGCTATTTTTGTCGATTTTATTCTACAGAATGGCAACCCTAATTAACGATCGAGATCATGTATATTTGATTATGGAAGATGTAATGATAACTACACAGCGTACCTTGATGCGCAAATTATCGGAAATCGATCGTGAAGGATTCTATGAAATGGATTCAGATCCAGAGGTGCACAAATATATTTTCAAACAACCGATTAATAGTCTGGAAGAAGCCGAGGAAGGAATTCGTTTCATCCAATCACAATATAAAAAATATGGGACCGGACGACTTGCAGTTGTCGACCGGAATAGCAATGAATTTTTAGGCTGGTGTGGAATCAAATTTATAGAAGGACCGTGGAATAATGTTTCCGACTTCTATGAGTTAGGTTATCGCTTTACGCAAAAGCATTGGGGTAAAGGTTATGCGACAGAGACAGCCTCTGCTATTCTAGACTATGCATTTGCGAATTTACCAACTGACGTAATTTATGCAATTACAGATCCTGAAAACTCAGGTTCAAGGCATGTATTGGAGAAGCTTGGATTTGTTTATCATGGGCTTTTCGATTTAGACGGATCATCAACAACCTGGTACATACTGACAAAAGAGTCTTGGGTCAATCGAGCTAACAAAAGATGATCACGCTCCTGCCCTTCAACGAAGAAGATTTTGACCGTCTTATATCGCTGGATCAGCGACGAAAAGCTACTGATACAATTTGCCGGCAGTAAATTTCGTTTTCCATTGAACCATGAGCAGCTTAAGAAATACTGTGCCGAAGACAAAAGAAATATATTTAAAGTAATCGACGAGAATAACTCCGAAGTGATTGGGCATGCTGAAGTCTATTGTATCGAGGTGCATACCGTATTAATCTGCAGAGTGCTTATAGGTAATCCACAAAGGCGTGGAAAAGGGTTTGGTACAGCTTTAATGAACGAATTGATAGCTTTCGCAAAGCAAGACGTGCGAGTGGAGAATATTGAATTAAATGTCTATGATTGGAATCTTCCAGCCATCAATTGCTATAAAAAATTAGGCTTTCGCCAATTGCCCGATGGCGACCGCATCACAAGATATGCTAATGAAAGATGGCGTTCTATTCGCATGCGAATGACTCCCGATAATAGTTAACAAACTAATTAACAGATAAATAACAAATGAAATACACATTAAATTTATTCAAATATGGGTATTACTGCTAATTAATTTTGTAACTTTAAGAAAGTATCTTTTGTAGATTTAATCATCAATCATATGGCTGCTTTCAATGATAATTTCTCAAAACAGGCGTCAATATACGTCCAATTTCGTCCCTCCTACCCACATGAGCTATTTGATTATTTACAAAGCTTAACCCCACAACATGAGCTTGCTTGGGACTGTGGCACCGGAAACGGACAGTCTGCAATACATCTAGCAGAATTCTATAAAAAAGTATTTGCTTCCGATCCTAGTGAAGCGCAAATCCAGAACGCTTTCTCGCACGATCAAGTTGTTTACCGAGTAGAAAAAGCCGAAGAGCCTTCATTGGCCAGCAGAACTGTCGACCTGATTACAGTAGCGCAGGCAATACATTGGTTCGAAATTGAAAAATTCTATGAGTCGGCCAAACGCGTCCTAAAGAAAGACGGTATTATTGCAGTTTGGGCCTATGGAATCCCGCAGGTAAATAAAGAGATCGATAAAATTACACAGGACTTCCATGATAAAACTGTAGGCCCGTTCTGGCAACCGCAGAATAAATTAATCGCGCAGGGCTATACCACTATCCCCTTTCCATTTCGAGAGATTGAACCTCCAGAGTTCTATATCCGCAAGCGCTTCAGATTAGATGATCTGTTAGGCCATCTACGCTCCTGGTCTGCAACGCAAAAGTTTATCGATCAAGAACAGATTGATCCTTTAGACGATCTCAAACAACAGCTTAGCGCTTATTGGAAAGACCCTAATGAGATAAAAAACGTATCCTGGAAGATCGCAATTCGCGTAGGTAAGCTGGCAGTTTAATTATGCGAGGTCTTATAGATTAAAACTATTTTTAAACGACTCTGTTTATAGCCTAAGTGGGCTAGTGATAAGCTGTAGTATTTCCATAAAAAAAGGAGATTTCTGAACGGACATCTCCTTTTTTTATATGAAATTTGCTTTCAAACACCATTAGAAACTTTGTCTTTCCATATAAAGATGAAAGTCTTTTCAACGCGCTAATACTTTCTCGAATGCTCTGCGCGCCGCACCTCTAAAGTAGACCTCCCCACAATACACATAGCCTAACTTCTCAAATACCCTCAACATTCCGGCATTATCAAAATTAGTATCCACTCTTATACTGTAATAGCCCAAATCTTTACATATTGGTTCGACCGCCTGCATAATCCAAGTAGCAATCCCCTTGACATACGGCTCTCGATTCACGGCTAATCGATGTATCCCAGCATAGGCACTATCCGATAGCCAATGACCTTCAATTTGTTCATAAGCGGGTTCTTTATCGAAGATAAGTGCAACATAGCCTAGTATATCATCATGTTCATCCACACAGACATATGCATATTTCTTTTCAATATCATTAGCAACCACATCCGGATTAGGATAGCCGTCCTGCCACTGCTCGCTCCCTTCCTCTCTCCGCTTCGCAATTGCCTGCTGTAGAATTCCCCAAATAAAATCTTTGTCTTCTTCCTGCGCTCGCCTAAATCTTCTTATCTCCGTCATATGATGTGCTGATTTATAATGAATGCTCCATGCCTGATAAAACAAAAATAAACAAACAAAATCTCTAAAACAGAAAAATCCCCGATTCACATCGAGGATTTACCTTGTAGGGTTAACCAAACCCTACGGAACCAATTGAATTAATAAAAACGAATAAAATCCTTATTGATAATCCTTCGGATATTTACCTTTCTCGTATGTTCCAAACCCGAACATACGTGCTTCGAAATTTCCGACAGGATCAATATTTAAATCTTCTTTAATAGCACTCGATAAACCGACTAAGGAATAGGTCGCATTGACAATCAAGCGCCTTAAGTCTGCGCTTTTTAAGTCGATTGAAGAGCCCATGGTTGTTGTGAAAACTTGACCTTTCTTCCCTCCGGGTATTTTATAATCTTTTGTCCAAGCAACCGGCATAATAGTTTTCTGCCAATTGACCGGACTCTCGGCAGTCATGCCCGAAGTAGGCTGTCCGAAGACAAGAATCCGTGCGCCCTTTAAGTTATTACGTATTCCATACACATCGGATGGTACCCAAATATCTTTTACGCCCATTAATATTGGATTCTTTGCTTCAACCTCTAAACCGTTAATCAGACCACGACTTCCCTCTTTGCCGTGAACTCCATGATGATTTACCCAAGTCTCCCCCAATACCAATCCGCCGAACCCACCTTTCCAAGCTTCGCTCTGCTCATTATAAGCATAGTGCTTATAAGGGCTTTTTGATTCTTTAGCAAAATTAAAAGCATGTGTTGCCGTGCGTAAGCCGATAACGGGTTTCCCCGATTTCAAATACTCATCAATATGTTTCATCTGATCATCGGGTAATTCGCGGAACCGAGTCGCTATTACCATCAAATCCGCATCTTTTAAGTTAGAAAGACCTGGAATATTCTTCTGATATTCCGGATTGATCTGCTTTGAATTGGGGTCAATGGCAAACAAGACGACCGTTTCGAAGCCATGATGGCTACTCAATATCTTCGCAAGCATCGGCATACTTTCTTCCGATCGATATTCTTCATCGCCGGAAACCAATACCACTTTTTTCCCTTTTGCTTTTGCAGCGTCCGGTTTGAAGTGCAACCATTCCTTTTGTTGCGCACAAGCAGCATTCGTAACGGCTATTAATAACAACAAGAATAGTGTCGCTAACTTGGCGGTACGAAAATCTGCTATATGTTTGTACTTGCTCATTATAACCATATCAATCGTTTACAATCTTCCTCTAATACTTTAATCTTTTGCCGCTATGCTGTTTCAACCGCAGATTCTTCCGCATATGTATCGGGTTTGTAAGTTCTCTTTTGCCAGAAATAGAACAGTATAAATAACACAATCAGTATGCCCGGAAATATAGCCAGCTTGGCTAACGTAGCTTGACCTACCGCCAAATCAATGTTGCCTACAGCCTGTCCTGAAGCAACGACTGCTTCTTTTGATTTATCGATCCAACGTCCTATGATTGGTTGAAAGATCG
This sequence comes from Sphingobacterium sp. UBA6645, assembly GCF_002455685.1. Taxonomy (NCBI): domain Bacteria; kingdom Pseudomonadati; phylum Bacteroidota; class Sphingobacteriia; order Sphingobacteriales; family Sphingobacteriaceae; genus Sphingobacterium; species Sphingobacterium sp. UBA6645. Next base: position 7,522 of record NZ_DKLH01000007.1, on the reverse strand, counting down.
AGGTCGAAAACATGCCTACTCCTCCGATGATCGACATCCCTAGCGCACCACTCAATGGAACACGCTGCGCGGTCGTGGCAATCATGGTCGGCCAGAAATAGCAAACGCCAATTGCAAAGAAAATTGCCGCCACATAAGCCATCCCACCCGTAACGACGGAGAACAGATAGATGCCAATCGTTGCGAATATTGCCGAAAACAACAGCACACCCGTCTGCCCCAATACTTTGATTACCGATCCTGCGAAGAATCGTCCTACCGCCATCACTCCTGTCACTAAAGCCAGAATTAACATTGGACTCGCTCCGCTATCTGCCATAATGATTCCCACCCATTGTTGAGGCCCGAATTCTGATATGGCTGTCAATGCCATACAACAGAATAGGAATATGAAAATTGGAGAGAACATCGCTTTGAAATTATTGGAAATTGATGCCGCAGCTTCTTGTTTAGGCTCTGGAAATGCCTTGCCCCAGAAGATGATTGCATAAAGTATCGTAGGAACCATGATGACCCACATTTGCGTTTGCCAGGAAGCACCGAAGTCTGTCATGAATTTCGAAATCAAGCTCCCAAGCACGATTCCACCCGGAAACCACATATGAAATCTATTTAACATCTTGTCCATCTTCTTGCCAGAGTATAAGTCGGCAATTAAAGGGTTACAGGCAGCTTCTGTACATCCATTTCCGAAGCCAATAAACAGCGTGGAAACCAGTAAGGATGTATAGCCCGTAGCAAAGATCGTTAGGATAATCCCCACCGTATGCGAAATAAATGCAATACGCATAATGTTTGCAGGTCCCACCTTATAATAGAACAATCCCCCGAGAATCATGGAAATAGGAAATCCTAAAAACCACATGGAATTGATGAAGCCCAACTGCTCCGCACTTAGATCGAAACTCTTGCCTAGTTGAGGAAGAATCCCTGCGCGGATAGAAAAGGTTAGGCCCGTTGTAATCAGGGCTAAACAGCTCCCTAAAAACAATGCACTACTGTTAACTTGCTTGCTCATAATATCGGTTTATGTTAGTTGATAATGGATTACGAGCAGAAACAAATCGTCCTTCGCCCGCTTAATCTTTATGCTTTGTCGAGCATATTCCTGATAAAACTATACCCCTCTTCCGCAATTTCCCATGGATCAGAATATTCGCGCCAAACATTAATAGCATTTGCAAAATCAGGATCGGCACGCGAGAAAGATTCGATCGTGTACCATCCTTCATATTTCGCGTCTTTTAAAGCTTTGAACACTTCTTCCCATCGTACCAAGCCTCTACCTGGCGTTCCTCTATCATTCTCACTGATATGCACATGTGCCAAATGCGGGCTAATACGCGTAATCGGCCCGGCGATACTCTTCTCTTCTATATTTGCATGATGCGTATCATACATTGCTTTCACATGGGGATGCGCGGTTAATTCAACCAAGGTCGCTAGCTGATCCATCGTATTCGCCAAATAGGTCTCAAAACGATTCACCGCTTCCAACGTTAAAACAATATCCGCCTGCTTAGCATGATCGCCGACTTGTCGAAGTACTTCAGCACTCCACTGATACTCCTGCTCTGTCGGTGCTGCTCTGGAGAAAGATCCATGAGCAGAATGAAAGGGTCCACAAATTATTTTAGCCTGTAAATCATGGGCGCGATCAATCGCCCATTTTATCTTATCGACCCCACGTTGTCTCACGCTAGCGTCGGGAGAAATCGGATTGTCATCGGCACCTAAAACAAATACTCCTGTAATCTCTAAGCCTAAACCCGCTGCATGATTCGCCAACGCTTTATATTCCGCCTCGTCTGGCGACCCAATCAAGGCCTCAATTCCATCGTAGCCAATCTCTTTTAATCGATCCAACAACGGAAAAACTGAAGGCGACACACCAGCAGACCATGGCAATAAA
>NZ_DKLH01000007.1:0-5560 GCF_002455685.1 Sphingobacterium sp. UBA6645 | reverse complement strand
CATGGCAATAAATTAAATCCAATTTTATTCATTCCTTCGATTTATCGGTTTAAAAATTCTTAAGAAAAAAGCTCGCAACTCTTTGTTGATTAGTCTTTTCACTCAATTCGACAGTTATTCCTCCCCATTATGGGGAGGTTGGGAGAAACTGTCTTGGTTATAATATATGAAACTAAATAGCTTAATACTCGCTGTTAAAATTAAACGATGATGATTTCCAACGCTTTCATGATGTTCAAGGGAGACGTGTTAAAGCCTATATAAAAACACTCTCCCTATTCCATCAAATTATTCTAACCCAAATTAATCTTTCTCTAACGGATGGGACTTCAATAACTCCTCTGGAGAATAGAAACCCTTTTTGTCCTGCACTGCAGCACGAATTGCTTTTACCTTCTCTGGTGAAATAACTCCTGCTTTATTTCCAAAAGTATTTCGCACATAAGTTAATACATCCGCTACTTCTTGATCATTCAGCATAGCACCAAACGGAGTCATCGGAACCTGACCTGGATATTTCTTGCCGTTCACCTCAATCGGTCCAAGCAAGCCATGCAGTGTCAACTTGATTATGCGATCTTCACTCCCTGTTACCCACTCACTTGCATTTAATGGCGGGAAACCAGAGGCTTCCAAACCTTTACCGTTTGGCTGATGACAGGTAATACAGAACCCTTCTTTTGCATAAATTACTGCTCCTCGTTTAAACTGTTCAAGATCCTTACCCTTCAAAGTTGTCCGTAGACTTCCACCTTCAGACTTCGGCTTAACAGATTTATTATTCAAATGCGCAAATGAGGTATTGTAGGCAGGCTTATTCCACTTGTCCAAACTCGTAGTATCTATCGCATTCATGAGCTCCAATCCTGTCGCCGGATTCAACCATGATGCCGCAGCAATCAATTCCAGCTTTACTCTTCCGTTCTCATCCTTCGCCGCTTTCATAAATAGCTCTTTATAATTCTTGATCTTATCGGTATTATATCGCAAAGCATGAACCGCAGCCGCACGCGCATGGTAGTCTGATGAATTTAACAACGTTTCCAACAACTCCGCATCAATTTTATTCGCACCCCAGGTTACCCACATGGCTTCTGTAAGATGATGAAGATACTTCGGATCCCTTTTATCTAATTTCTTTACCCAAGCGAGCGTTTCCTTAACTACAGCTGCATCGTCGCGCATACGTAATTCTGAACGACTTCTGTATCTCGTCCTATATTCAGGTAATTTCAAGTTTTCTAATAATTCAGCAATACTAGCCCCATCTACCTTGGCAGGTTTTACTAAAGGTCTGGATGGGTAAGTAACCCGATAAATACGACCATGCACATGATCGCGTAGTGGGTCCCGCGCATTATGCTGCATATGCCCAATCAATATATTATGCCAATCGACCACATATAACGAGCCGTCGGGCGCAAATTCTGAATCAACCGGACGGAAGTTTTTATCGTCCGACCAAAATAGATCTTGACGATGTTGCGACTTGAAACCTGTACCATCATCCACTAAGCTATGTTGCATGGCACCCAAGAAACCAATTGTATTGTTGATCAAGTAATCTCCTTGCACCTCATCCGGAAAATGACGCGATGAAACGATCTCCAAGCCAGAGGTCGGGCGAACGCGATGGAGGGTATCGACCAAGCTGAACGATTTATCATTAGCCTCGCCATATCGAGGTTTCATACTCCCTGGCAGCATCCAACGCACATCAGGACCTGAGGTCTCGGAATAGATCATCTGCCCCCAATCGTCGGTTGCTATTCCCCATGGATTTGGAATGGAAACTTGAGCAACACGCTCTAAGCGTTTGTTCTGGGGTGAGTATCGAAAGAATCCTCCATTGGTTGCCCGTACAGGTCCGTAAGAAGTCTCGACATTCGTATGTAAGAATACGCCCTCGGCCATGTAGATAGCGCCTGAGGGATCCATCGTGTACACCGAGTGTGCATGATGGGTATCATGATCGTCAAAGCCACTTAAGATAACTTCCTTTTTATCAGCTTTACCATCGCCGTCTGTATCCTTTAACAAGACCATATTTTTCCCTTGCGAGACATATACGCCCTCTTTTGTAAATTCGAAACCGATAGGAAGGTGCAATTTATCGGCAAATACCGTTTGTTTATCTGCTTTCCCATCACCGTTCGTATCCTCAAGAATGATAATCTTGTCATTAGGCTTGCCATCGCCGGCTTTCCAATGCGGATAGCTCGGCATCGTTGCAACCCAGAGCCTACCTTTCGCATCGAATGAGATTTGAACCGGATTAGCCAACTCGGGAAATTCTTTCTCCGAAGCAAATAAGTCGATTTTATAGCCCGGCGCTACATGGAACTTTGCTAAAGCATCCTCCCCATACAGGTATTTCGCTTCTCCCTTCTCCCCAGCGTCGTAATTCGTAATCACTTCTGGCAGTTTTAACGTATTCCTGTCCATAGCCGCTAGGTCTACCGATTCACCCTTTGCTGCTTTCCAAATCGCTGTATCGCGAATCTCCCCCATTTGGCGTAGCTTCTTGATCTCAAATGGATAGTTATCCGGACCGAATGGATTGAAGCGACGTCCATAGGCATGCACACCATTCGGTATTTTAAAGTCCTGATGCCAGATCCAGTCCTTCTCTAAGACTGCTTCTTTAATTTTGTCCTTATGTGCAGACGCAGGCCCCTCTCCTTTGCCAAAAATGCCCGTTACTAAGTAATCAGCGAATTTGGCATATCCATCAGCAGAAAGCTGCGAACCATCGATCGTAAGTGGTTCGGAAGTGTTGTTGTACCAGTTTTTACTTACTGAAAAAACGTCTAAGAATGGTACATTCTTTTCTTTGGCAATGGCAGCCATCGCATCGGCATACATTTTAATGTTTGCATTCGTTGCCTCGCCGTTAGGTAAATCATATTTATCCGAAAGATCCTCGAAAGCGATTGGAGACACTAAAACCAGTGTTATTCCCTTCCCGCCATTGTAATCTTGTTTTTTGGTATGGTCAATAAAAGCGGCGATTTCACCCTTAAAGTTGTCCAGGCCCTCAGCACCTTTAAATGACTCATTATAACCGAAAAAACCAATAATTACGTCCGGCTTTAACGTTTGCAGCCAAGCATCCTCTGTGGGGAAGTGGCCTTCGCTACCTGTATTGATATCGTATTCTGGATTGAAGGCTTCTGCCCCGTCAAATGCCCAAGGTGAATTGCGCGAAGGGTGAGGCCGGAAGCCCGCCGTATTTCCGGGATTACAGATGTTGCGGATATACAATAAACTATCCGGGAAACGCGTATGCAGCTCTGTATCAAAATCACCATACTCCATCATGCGCGAGCCCAAATTATTGCCAATAAGAACAACACGAGCGCCCTTATGAATCTTGACAGGCTCCATGGATGGCTTTTTAGAACAGCCATAAAGCAGCAATAGCACAACAAAAACAAGGAATGGTAATCTAAGATTCATATAAATAAGTAGTATGTATTAGGTTTATGCCCTGAGCCAATAGGCTATACAGATTCAGGTGATAACCAAATATAAACTTCCCATTTGATAATGGTATCCTGTACTATCCTGATTACTTACTTTTTAAAAAAAACAAAAACAGAAAGCACCATCAGAACCAAAAAAAAATGATTGCCTATAGGCTAACGCCTCAGACAATCATTTATATGAACTAGAAAAAAATGCAGTCTATGCTCCTAAAGCTGTAGAAATAGAGTTTGAGCTAATGAAAGCGACGCGATGCCCCAACTCCAGCAATTTGGCTTGGATGGCATCCTCTACTCGGTCTAGCGATTTGATGCGCATAATAAATTGCTTATCATCCAAATCGAAAGAATGCAATTGTATATGCGGAATCGTAAGCGCCAATGTTTTAATAAGCTCTTCTCTGGCCAGCATGGTCTTTAAAGGTGCTCTGAATGTTAATATGTAGTGTTCCATAATAAATTTGGTAGGGCTGTTAATGTATTACTATCGCAAAGCGAATACGTACCGCCTTATCGATAGTCAAATTTAGAAAAGCTTTCTATTAAAACAAGTAATCAATTGTTTTATTATTGTCATGATTTACAGACAATGTAAATAGGCAACGCTTTAAAAAGCTGCTCTAAAGGCTATTTGTTAAAATATTTCATTAATATTATTTTAACAAAGTGTATAGCTAAGCGGAATAGTTATCTTTGTAAACTTGATTAAACCAAGAAAAACATTGGATAATGAAAAAGAAGAGTAGTTCGGAACAGTTGCTGATGTTGCTGAAGATGCGCTGCGAACTGGATGCCGCAACAGTAGCAAAGGAATTAGCGATGACGAAAGAAGGCGCGCGACAACATTTGCTTAAATTGGAAGAAGACGGATTGGTGAAAAAGGAATGTAAAAGCGTAGGTGTCGGACGTCCTTTTAGCTTTTATTCATTGACCGATGCCGGATTAGCAAAATTTCCCGATACACATGCCGATGTAACTGTACAACTGCTAGATTCGGTACGTAACATTCTAGGCGAAAATGCTTTAGAACTTTTGATCAGCGACCGCGAAAAACAAACTTACGAACGCTACGAGAATGAGTTGAAATCAGCAAAGTCCCTGGAAGACAAGCTGGAGCGATTAAGCAAAATTCGATCTCAAGAAGGCTACATCGCAGAATGGACGAAAGAATCGAGCGATTATTATTTCATAGAAAACCACTGCCCTATCTGTGCCGCTGCACGCGCCTGCCAGCGCTTCTGTCGTGCTGAACTCCAGAATTTCCAAAAACTGTTCGGCAAACAATTCAAAGTCGAACGAACGCAACACATCCTAGCCGATGAAAACCGCTGCGTCTATAAGATTGAGAAGCTCGAAGAAAAATAAAACCCCAGCATTATTTTATTTTAGTTAAAAGCGCACTTCGGGTTGCTTAGTGGCAGTAATGTAGCTAAGTGATTCGAGATAGGTCCTTTTATCTCCTTATTCAAACCCAAATCTTAGCCCTTTCAAAAGGGTTCTGATTTGGGTTTGTATTGGGTTTCCATTGGGTTTGAAAGGGAAGTGAGTTAAGGTAGTTAGTTGACTTTTGTGTTTGAACCAGGAAAAAAAGGGTAGTTTGTTTTGAACCAAGATAAAAAGGATGTCAGGATTGTCAGGATCGGGTATGGCGTTGGGCATTTGATTTTAGCTAGGACAGGAAAAAAGGGTAGTTTGTCTGAACCAGGAAAGGAAGGATAAAAGGATTGGCAGGATCAGGTATAGTGTCGGGTATTTGTTTTGAACCAGGAAAAAAAGGGTAGTTTGTCTTGAACCAGGAAAAAAAGGATAAAAAGATGAACAGGATCCTGCTAATCCTTGTATCCTTTTTTTCCTGGTTCAGAACAAACACTATTCTAATTCGAAACATACAATCAAAAGAAAGGCGCTTTATCGGCTTCCCAGATCTTATTACTAACTACTAAATACTAATGCGAATTAAGGGTTGAAATATATTGGAAAAATCTTCTTAAAATGAGGGTCGAAAACTTGTATAAAATCCTGATTATCAGTATATTTATGATGTTCCTTACGCGTTATAAAACAACATGATCAAT
>NZ_DKLH01000080.1:0-6287 GCF_002455685.1 Sphingobacterium sp. UBA6645 | reverse complement strand
ATCTGATATCTAATGTCTGTTTCATATCTAATTTCATAAAAAGGATAAAAAATATTAAAAAAGTTTGCATAAAAAAGGCTGATACATTACATTTGTTTCATTAATAATATGAAGATCACTCGCACATACCATTACAGTATCCATCATCGCCATTGTGGCGATAGATATTAGTATTGGCTCTACGCGAGGCAACATTCCCCCCGGATCGTATTTTATTATTAATTCTTTACTTACAAAAACCGACATTTTGAAAAATCTGAAAATTGCTATCCAGAAATCGGGTAGATTAAATGAGAAATCTGTACAACTATTAAAAAACTGTGGACTAGATTTCGAAAACTATAAAAGCTCTCTCATCACCACTGTATCTAACTTTAACCTTGAAATCTTATTCCTTCGCGACGATGATATCCCAGGATATGTAGAACAAGGTATTGCCGATTTAGGTATAGTCGGTGAAAATGTGATCGACGAAACGCAGTCTAAAGTTCAATATCTGCAACGCTTGGGCTTCGGGAAGTGTACTTTAAAATTAGCTATCGCCAAAGACTCTCCGATCGAACGCCTTGAAGACCTAAACGGCAAATCAATCGCAACCTCCTACCCTAACATCCTTCAACAATTTCTTAACGATTTCAAGATCAAGGCAGATATTCAAGAGATATCTGGTTCGGTAGAGATTGCGCCTGGATTGGGTTTGAGCGATGCTATTTGTGATATAGTTTCTACGGGTGGAACTCTAAAAAGCAATGGCTTGAAGCCATTTGCCGATGTTCGTTCTTCAGAAGCGATCCTGATTGCAAGAGATGGCATTGAAGAGAATCCTATTATTTGTGAACTGCTGCAACGTGTTCAATCGGTATTGCGTGCGAAAGAGACCAAATATGTGGTTTTGAATGTGGAAAAGAAAAATTTAGAGCAGATTACCGAACTATTGCACGGTGTTAAGAGTCCTACAGTTGTTCCCTTGGCGGAAGAAGGTTGGGTTGCTGTACACACGGTTATTTCGGAGGATGATTTTTGGGAGAAAATCAATAAATTGAAAGCTGCCGGCGCACAGGGAATCGTGGTGATGCCGATAGAAAAAATCATAATGTAATATGCTAAAGACTTATTCATATAATCAGCTTGATCAAGCAAAGATCCAAGAACTTACCAATAGAAACACGGACCCGAATAACGCTATCCAAGATACTGTGTCTGGGATCATCAATGAGGTAAGGACACATGGCGATGCCGCATTGAAATCCTATGCTGCACAGTTTGATAAGGTTGAATTAGAAAAATTATATTTAGACGCTTCTGATATTGAAGAATTGGCGATGGGAATTTCCCGCGACCAGATGCGCGCATTGGAAATCGCGTTTCAGAATATCCATAAGTTCCACTCCTATCAGACGAAAAGAGAACGCACGGTAGAGACGATGCCTGGCGTTAGCTGTTGGCGCGAATTGCGCCCCATCGAGAAGGTGGGGCTTTATATTCCTGGAGGGTCCGCGGTTTTGCCGAGCACGCTATTGATGTTGGGAATTCCGGCACGGATTGCCGGCTGTAAAGAAATAGTGGTTTGTTCGCCGCCACAGAATAACGGCAAGATTAACGGTTTCGTAGCATACTGTTTGAAGCTTTTACGTATTGAGCGCGTTTATTTAGTTGGTGGTGCGCAGGCGGTTGCTGCAATGGCTTTTGGCACGGAGAGCATCCCGAAGGTAAATAAGATTTTTGGACCCGGAAACCAGTTCGTGACTAAAGCTAAGAGCCTTATTCAAGGAATTACCGATGTGGCTATTGATATGCCGGCGGGTCCTTCTGAAGTATTGGTTATTGCGGATGAATCTGCGAATCCGGCTTATATCGCGGCGGACTTATTAGCACAAGCGGAACATGGCATTGATAGTCAGGCGGTGTTAGCAACGAGCTCAACATCGATTGCAGCACAAGTGAACGAGGAACTTAGCAAGCAGTTGGCTATCCTTCCGAGAAAGGAGCTGGCAGCAAGGGCGCTGGATAATTCCTACATAGTCGTATGTGATGATTTGATCAGTTGTATGAACTTCTCGAATGCCTATGCTCCGGAACACTTGATTATCGAATCGGATCAGTGGAAATCTTTGGTTAATAAGGTCCAAAATGCGGGATCGGTATTTTTAGGACATTTGACACCAGAGAGCGCGGGTGACTATGCATCCGGAACGAATCATACTTTGCCCACATCAGGCTATGCACGCTCCTATTCTGGAGTGTCTGTAGACTCGTTTGTCAAGAAGATAACTTTTCAGCACATCACCGAGCAAGGCCTAGAACAGATCGGGTCGACAGTCGAAATATTGGCGGAATTAGAAGGCTTACAAGCGCATAAAAATGCGGTAAGCATTCGAAAGAAAGCATAAAGAAAAAGGAGTCGCAGCAAACTGTGACTCCTTTTTTTATATTAAGAAATGCAGGTTTCTTATTTCTTTTTCTTCTTACCTTTTTTCTTATCATCTCCAACAATCTTATTATAGATTTCAGAGATAGCTTTCTTTAGTTTACCGAAAGATTTAGCTTGTTTCTTATCTTGCTTTTTCAGCTTCTCCTCTTTTACTTTTTTCACTTTCTTTGCCGAAACTTTTGCTTTTTTCTTATCCTTGCTGTCTTTCTTAACCTTCTCGACTTTTTTATCGTTCGCCTTTTTATCCTCTTTTACAGCTTTAGCAGCCTTCGCTTTCTTCTTATCGTCTTTTTTAACTTTAACTTCTTTTACAGGAGCTTTTTCTTTGTAGGAAGCTTCTTTCTCCAACTTAGCTTCTTGCGCCGCTGGTGCCTTCTCTACGGTTTTTGTTTCGAGCTTGCTCTCTGTAGTTGCAGGTTTTGCCGATGCTGCTTTTGGTGCGGGTGTCTTAGCCCCTAGACCATCGCCGTCAGTCTTTGGTGCTGCCGCCTTTTTAGCGGTTGTGGAGGAAGGGGTTGCTTTCGATGCTGCCGTTGTCTTGGTCGCTTGGTTTCCTGAAGTTACTGGCTTCGCAGGTGCTGCCTTTGGCTTAGCAGCTGTCGTGCTTCCGGCCGCTTTAGTAGCAGGCGCTTTTGCAGGCGTACTCGCTGCATTTGCCGCTGCAGGTTTTGCTGCGGCCCCAGCCGGTTTTGCAGCAGGCTTAGTAGCCGTTGCTGTTTTCGCTGCTGGTTTTGAAGCAGCATCTGTCGACTTAACCGCAGGTTTAGCCGTAGTTGAACTTGCTGCTTTCGCTGTACTAGCTGCTGGTTTTGCAGCATTTGCAGTTGTTGCTGGCTTTGCAGCAGCCGTTTTATTTGCTGCAGGTTTCGCTGCTGTAGTAGTAGCTTTTGGTGCTGCAGGCTTTTTAGCAGCGGTTGCAGGTTTTGCTACCGATTTAGTAGCAGGTTTAGCTGCAGTAGTCGTTTCTTTTTTATCATCAACAGCTGGGGTCGATGGATTATTAGCATTTGTTGGTTCTGCCATATTCTTTAATAATTTGCGTTTCAGTGATCCAATGGTATAATTATGTAATCTTATTTTTTGGGTGATTAAGACGTTTAATTCGTTTAAAAGCGTCATAAATTTTCAAAAAGAATAAGCGTTGCTTATCTTTTTGGTTTCTACCACTTTAAAAACCTTAATATACCAAAAATGTTTGCAATGACGTGCACAATTAAACTTTTTCTTGTTTCAGAGGTCAAATAGAATGATTACATTTGTAACCCATACATAACTGGGGTCGACCGGAATTGACAGGATAGCGATGGTTATGTAAGCATGCAGTGCATTGTTAGTCTAGCACTTAAATCTGAACTTTCAACTTTATAACTGGCGAAGAAAACTACGCCTTAGCTGCTTAAGTTAGACTTAACATAGCTATTTGTCCCGTTAGATCCTGTTCTTTGGTCTAACACCCGGGGCATCGAACAATAGAACTGGTCTTTGTGATGTTGCTAATCAAAGACGAGAAACAGCAACTACGGAGAACGGTATAGGTAAGCGACTCACCTTCCCTCTCCCGACAATTAAAGAGAAGCTAAGCATGTAGAAAGCGTAGATCATACTATGTTTGGACGAGGGTTCGAATCCCTCCGGCTCCACAAGGAAATAAAAGCTCAACGAAAGTTGGGCTTTTTTTGTGGGAAGAGAGGTTGGACGGGGATTCTAAGCGTTCGACATCGAGGGGTTTAGGGTTTGAGTGCGGGATTGCGGGACTGAAACAATCCCTCCGGCTCCACAATTAGCCTGAATATCATTATCTTTCGAGCATCATCACAGAAATTGCATTACTGCAAGCACCGTAAATAGCATTTTTTTACCAATCATCATCAGTTGTTTGTTTCATTATTTGAAATTCTTTTTCAATCGCCTTTCCCATTATGACACTTTCTTTTCTAATAAAAACTTTCTTCAATCCTTTGCCATTCCCTACAGATTCTTCTATTGGTAAGTATTGCCATGTTTCCGGATCTTGCGTGTACATTGGATTTCCTAAATGAATTACAGGAGATTTTGAGGCGATATTAACAGCTGTAATCCTATATCGACCCTGTTTATAATCTAAAGTAAAGTAAGCTCTTATATCCCCAAGCGCATAGAATGATGTACTCATTCTAGAAAAACCTAATGCCGAAGGATTAGTTTTTATTCCATCCCCAAGAAATGTAATCTTATCATCGAATACTTGGATATCAGAAAACACGCGATTCCCTTTTATCGTATTAATCAAATCTTCAAATGAGACGCTTTCATCTTTATATACCTTCTGCCAATTTACTCAACCTTCATCTGTGACATAAAAATCTCCAGCTTTTAACTGAGCAAAAGATATTGTAGGAATTATTAAAAATAGTATTAGTAAGTTTTTCATATTTAGTCGGAAACTATATTATTAATTTCTTTCGTTTAAACGTTGTAAAGGATCTAATCTTTTAATTTAGTATCGCGTTAAAAGCGTTTTTGCTCAAAGAACCAATATCTCTACGCTTTCTAATATAAATATCAGATAAAATAATATATTTATACTATTTCGGGTCTGAAATCATAAAGGCTAGTAGCAATATCGCCAAGGAAGTTTATTATACTGTCGCATTACTCATCCGATTAAAACTTTTGTCCTTCTAGAATAGCAACATAGATTTATTGATTTAAATTCTACAAAGTTTCATTTACACTGTTTTTGTGCTATCTTTAAATCACCTAATTATGAAAACGACACTTTATATCTTCATGTTGCTTATGCTAGGCTTAAGTTCATGTAAAAAGAACGACGAAACTGATAAAACTCCTGAGGAAATTTACTTAAATATCGAAGGCAAAACATATTCATTATCTGAACTTACAGATATAATGGTTAAATATACTCGAGTAAGTTCCGATCGATTAGTTTATAATGCCAGCGATACTACGTTTAATATTAAAAATTATGAAGGGCTAAGGTTCAGAGTTGTTGATGTATTAAGAGATCTTAACTATGGTGTTAGATAGAAAGTCGGTTGACTATCAGCTAACAACTGTGACAATGATCCACATGACGAATATTTAATTGCATTGGAACTAGCTCCGGCCCCAATCATTGTTGAGGCGTGTGCAGACATAAATTCACTAAGCGTATATGCAATCAGTTACGATCTATAGAGTATACATTATTTTTCACAGACATGGATTAGTTCCGGGCGTAAATATTATGTCACTTAGCAGTTGATTTAAGAATAAAATCTTTCGCAAAATCTAATTTCTGTTCCGTTGTAAGACCATTAAATTCCACCATCGCTATCATTCTAATTTTATGAATCTTTGACCTGATAAGCATAATAATAGAGTTATTTCTTTTGTCAAAAAATATTCCACCGTTATTAACTCTTGTTTTGAAAATCTCGATCAAGTAGTCTTCTTCGTCGCCATTAATCATAAGAGCAGCTGCAAAATTTTTAAAACCAGACTCAAAATCACCAGCAGTGCCATCAATTACATTGTAACCGATATCTATAAATCCCGGAATTCTTGTTGATGTTCCAGGCAATAGATACGAGATCTTGAACACAGAGTTATTCTTAGTATTTTCAGCACCACTTGGATTTTCCAGGCCGATGTTTTCTCTATACGTAGATATTTCCAATGCATTACTAAGATAATTGGATTCCGATAAGTGTGCATTCGATATTTTAGTTAAAACTGTATTCTGGGCAATTAAGCCAGTATTAGCAAAGAGAAGAAATAAAATTAAAGTCCAAGGTATCATAATTCTCATTGTTGCCGATTCTAACATATTTTTTTACAACTAACTTATGACCGGCTGTAACCCTCCCGAAAATTC
>NZ_DKLH01000075.1:0-39721 GCF_002455685.1 Sphingobacterium sp. UBA6645 | reverse complement strand
TTTCCTGGTTCAAAGACAAATAACCTAACGTCTAACAAAAAACGTCTAAAATCTTACATCTAATATCTAATATCTATATCCGCCCTAGGTCTAAATACTAACTACTAAATACTAACTACTACAAAAAAAGCTGTCCGAAGAGGACAGCTTTTTTTGTCAGTATTCTACTGCGATGAGTGATCGCAGCGGAATGAGAATTCCGTGCTTTATCTGTATATACTTTTCTGTAAGCGACCATACGGTCGTTTCTATACGCATTGGGCCTTCCTCAGTATTGAATACGATGTCTGTTTTTGATTTGAATTCATTCCCTAAACGTAGGGCACTCTGCAATTTCGACATAAACTTCTCCGAGTTATCTATTTCTGCTGGAATGATCTTGAATTTATCAACTTGTTCTTTTTCTATTAGTGTTCCAATCATGCTCATACTTATCGGGATTTATATGGTTAACGTTAAATTAGGGATTTATATATAAATTGACAAGGGTTTTATTTTAGAATATTAAATTAGTTACATTCGCATGAAATAAGAAAAATATGACAGAAGGCATCTTCGAAAAGGACTGGAAACTCAACTTTACCCAATGTTATCCAAACGGACAACTGAAGTACAGCGAACTGGACAATATACTACAAGTGACCGCTAGCGAGCATGCTGATATATTAGGATTTGGCACGAAAGCCATACTCCGCACCAAGCAATCCTGGGTACTCAGTAGAATGCTCATCGAAATCGAAAAACTCCCCATGTTCGAACAGACTATCAAGATCAGAACATGGATTCAAGACTTCACAGGATCTCGCTCTACGCGTAATTTTGAGGTGTTATTTGGCGAACGCCGTTTGGTTGCAGCATCTAGCATGTGGGCTGTTTTCAATATCGAAGCTCGCCGTGCTGAACCCTTGATTGCCAGCACAGATCATGTGGTGCCTCATCCTGACCGCATCATGACCTCCAGAACTGCCGAGCGCATCGATGGAAATGTGGCGTTCAATAAAATTAGAGATTATCAGGTAGTGTTATCCGATTTGGATATCGTGAACCACGCGAACAACGTAAAATATATGGATTGGTGCTTCGATGCCCTGGATCCGAAGGAAGTATTGTCTGGAAAAATCAAGTCCGTGGAGATGAACTTCCTGAGAGAACTGTCTTACGGCAATCAGGTCGCTATTAATGAAGCAAAGATTGATGAATTGACTAGCGTCTATAGCATTAGCAAGGCGGATCGTCCGCATTTCTTGATGCAGTTGACTAAAAAAGCATAAAACCTTTCATTTTTCTATTGAGCCAGCAAAAAGGATGAAAGTGCTTGATGGCCATTGAAAGCAGACACATTCCAAAAAAAAAGCCTTCCGATTCTCGGAAGGCTTTTTTTTTGCTAGATAGCCCATGCTTTATCACCCTTCTTATACGGATAGTTTCCATCGTATTTTCCAGGGATTTTCACATAACGCAATGCTTTCTTCATACCAACTTCCGATGTGAAGAATCCTGTCAAAGTTAATTGCTTCAACATGGTGAAGAAATGGTTCGCATCTTCTTCCTTCTTGTTCTTTTGGTATTCGTTAGCCTCTTTATCGTATGTATTCACGAATTGAAGTTTCTCTTCAGGAGTCAATTCTAAGAATCCTTTTTTGAAATCTTTCTTCGCGCGTGCTTCCACGCCATTCAGACCGTCTAAGAAAGATTTTTGATCTTTCTCATCATAACAGTCGCGAATCATCACAGGGATAAATTCACCTACACCTGCTTCTTTCGCGCCTGGTGTAGAAGTTTTAGGTAGAATAGCTTCCGCCAATTCGCCTAAGTAATCTGTTGTTTCAGCCTCAAATAAGGTAGCTACATCTTTAGATGCCGGACGAGTACAACCCTCTAAAAACAGGTTTGCACCGATAACCGTACCACCCATGATAAAGGCTACACGTTTTAACGCTTCTCTTCTATTCATCATCTTCTTATACCTTCTTAAAATGAATAATTAATTTCCCATCCCGGGCGATACTGACGCTTCACAAATTGGTTGACGATATCAAAGTTCGTTACTTTCATATTGTCGTTATCCCAAAGAAGTTTCAAGTTACGTCCAGGGTATTTACCATCGATACGCATATCAGCACCACGAATCGCTAAATTCGCCATCAATAATGCCTCCGTTAATGGTCCTGAAATCTCAAATGGTGCACTCACCTCTTTCTTACCATAACCTGCAATACAAGCTTCAACCCACTGTGCGTAGTGTCCGCTAGCTTTTCCAGGTACACGAGCATACTTCATCGCAACGTTTTCTTTGCGTGTAGTAGGCAAAAAGCGTGCTTTATCACCGTACGTATCTGCTAATACTTTACCTTTCGTACCGACCATCAAGATACCGTTTCCGCCGTCACCAAAGATTTCATTTGGTTCTAATTCTTCTGGGCGGGCAGGTTGAATTCCCCCGTCCATCCAGTGCAATGTAACCGGACCTTGCGTTCTAGCTGCTTTCGGGAAAGTCATGGTGGCATGGCTCGATGGAGGGCAGCTCTCCGGGAAGTATCCGCGTTTGAACTCATCCACGTAAACTGAACCAACAGAAGCCTGCACATCCTGTAGATAGGATAAGCCTAATACGCTGAAAGGTACTTCTAATAGGTGGCAGCCCATATCGCCTAATGCGCCAGTTCCGTAATCCCACCAGCCTCGCCAGTTAAATGGAACCAACTTTTCAATGTAGTCTTTCTGAGGAGCCGTTCCCAACCATAGGTCCCAATCTAATTCCTTAGGAACAGGGGCGGTTTGAGTAGGCCACTGAATACCTTGAGGCCATACCGGGCGATCGGTCCAACAGTACACCGTATGAACATCACCAATAAGGCCTGCTTCATACCATTCACGGATTTCACGAGGGCCATCGTTCGAGGCTCCTTGATTACCCATCTGTGTTACTACTTTATATTTTTTAGCAGCATGAGTCAGTACTCTTGCTTCCCAGATATCGTGGGTCAATGGTTTCTGAACATACACATGCTTTCCTAGTTGCATAGCTGCTAAAGCTTGGATAGCGTGGTTATGATCGGGTGTGGATACAGAAACAGCATCGATGTGCTTATGTTCTTTATCCAACATTTCTCTGAAATCCTTATAGAATTTTGCTTTCGGGAATCGCTTTACCGAGTTGGCTGCGCGACGTTCATCCACATCACATAGATAGGCCATCTCCGCCTTTCCGCTGTCTGCAAACGATTTGATGTCGCTCTCCCCTTTGCCCCCTACACCAATCCCTGCAACAATCAAACGGTCGCTAGGCGCTAGAAAGCCCGATCCACCTAAGACATGTCGAGGAACAATACTAAAGCCCGCAGCCGCTATGGCCGTGTTCTTTAGAAAATCCCTTCTTGAATTGTTATTACTCATAATATACGGTTTAGTTCAATTAGATATTTCCTTTCTTAAGCTCGCTTACCGCATGGTCAACCGCTCTCGCTGTCAAGGCCATATAAGTAAGTGATGGATTCACACATCCCGCCGAAGTCATGGCAGCACCGTCCGTCACATATACGTTCGTTGCATCCCAAACTTGGTTGTGCTTATTCAATACGGAAGTTTTCGGATCCAAGCCCATACGAGCGGTTCCCATCTCGTGAATACCCATACCGAAGTTATATCCTCCATCGTAAGTATTTACGTCTTTCAGACCGATAGCTTCCAACATGTCCTTCATCTCTACGGCCATATCTTTACGCATCTTAAGCTCGTTGTCTCTTAGCTCCATATCCATCGCCAACACTGGTAATCCCCATTTGTCTTTCACATTCTTATCAAGGAAAATACGGTTCTCATGGTATGGAAGGATTTCTCCGAATGCAGTGAATCCTGCTGTCCAGTTTCCTGGTTCACATAGTGCGTCTTTCCATTCGCCACCAACAGCCATCTCCGCAATCTCACCCGACCATCTTCCGCGGCCAGCAGAACCTTGGTAGCCAAAGCCACGAACGTAATCACGTTGTTTAGTGTCAGATGGGATATTGACGAAGCGGGGAACATATAAGCCCGTCGGACGACGTCCGAACATGTACTTATCATCAAAGCCTTCTACACGACCACTTGCTCCTAAGCGGAAGTGGTGGTCCATAGCATTATGGCCTAACTCGCCGGAACTACTTCCTAATCCACCTTCCCAAACATCGGTAGCCGAGTTCATCAACACCCATGTAGAATTGAATGCAGAAGCACAAACGAAGATAACCTTCGCAAAGAATTCATACGTTTGGTTTGTTTCTGCGTCGATGATCTCTACCCCTTTTGCTTTCTTCGTATCCTTATCGTAGATAATCTTCGTTACGATAGAGAATGGGCGAAGCGTTAAGTTTCCGGTTTTCATTGCCGGTGGCAATGTAGAAGATTGTGTAGAAAAATAAGCGCCAAAGTTACAGCCTAACCAACATTGGTTTTGATACTGACAGTTGATACGACCGGTATGTGGCTTCGTAATATTTGCCGTACGTCCCATAATGAAGTGACGACTACCGCCGTATTGTTTTTTTATGCGTTCTGCTAAATCTTTTTCAACAACGTTGAAATCCATAGCCGGTAAGAAGTCGCCATCAGGGAGAACATCAAGTCCGTCGCGGTTGCCTGATATACCTGCCCATTTTTCAGCATAGCTATACCAAGGCGCGATCTCTTTATAACGGATCGGCCAATCAACACCATGTCCATCTTTCGCATTTGCTTCAAAGTCCAAATCACCTAAACGGTAACTCTGACGACCCCACATCAACGAACGACCGCCTACATGATATCCTCTGAACCAGTCAAAACGCTTCTTCTCCACATAGGGACTTTCTTTCTCATTTACCCAGAAATCTAAGTTCTTTTCATTTAAAGGGTAATCACGTTTTAGAACCGGATAATCCGCTTCCATTTGCTTAGTCCTACCACCACGATGAGGGTATTCCCAAGTATCCTTATTTGCATGGTAATCTTTCACGTGCTCAACATTGCGACCACGTTCTAACATGATTGTTTTCAGACCTTTTTCGGTTAATTCCTTAGCAGCCCAACCGCCGCTAATACCGGATCCGATGACAATGGCATCATAAACATTATTCTCTACCATTACTTTTTTATTTAATTAGTTTCAGATTGATTTACAATGGTCTCTTTCTTGAAGAATACAAGGAAGATAAAAAATACTACTAAAGCAATTCCTGCAGGAACTACCCATAACTTATTCCAGAACAACGCTACATCTGCCGATTTCACGTTCTGGTACATGTCGCTCACATATCCTGCTAACCAGTATCCGATCAATTGCCCTACACCATATGTAGCTAATGTAATTAATCCCTGCGCTGCACTCTTATTATCTTTTCCGGCTTTCGAGTCGGTATAGATTTGTCCCGATACAAAGAAGAAATCATAACAGATACCGTGAAGCGCGATTCCTAATAATAGCATAAAGGTAGCTTCGCCAGCGTCGCCATAGGCAAACAGCACATAACGAATAACCCATGCTAACATTCCTACAAGAATGGTGTTCTTGAATCCGAAGCGCGTAAAGAAAACAGGCAATAATAAAAGACATAGGGCCTCTGAAATTTGACCTATCGTCATTTTACCCGTAGGATTCGCTAAGCCTATTTCAGATAAGAATGGATTCGCATATTGATAATAGAACGCTAGCGGAATACAGATTAATATAGAGCAAACAAAGAATACTAAGAAATTTCTATCCTTTAAAAGCTTGATAGCATCTAATCCCAATACTTTAGCAACACTTTGCTTTTGGCCAGCTTCCATCTTAACAGGAGGTGTTTTCGGGAGTATAAAACTGAATAATCCCAACACCAGTGAACCGATAGATGCCATTAAGAATGTATTTCTCAATAAGCCGTCCTTGATTCCCTGATCAGTATCCCATTTGAAAAGATAGGATATCGAAAGTCCGGCAACAATCCATCCGATAGTACCCCAAATACGAATATTGGAGAACTCCTTTTCCGGATTTTTCATTTGACGGAAAGATACCGAGTTGACTAAGGATAGCGTCGGCATGTATAATAACATATATCCTAACACATAAGGAAAGAAAGTACCGATCGATTCGCTTTGGTAAAGTTGGAACATCAGGAAAGCGCCGATAAGGTGCAAGACACCCAATATACGCTCCGCATTGAAGTAACGATCTGCGATCATTCCTATGATAAAAGGCGCAACGATAGCTCCCCATGATTGCGTGGAGAAAACATTTGCGAATTCCAGTCCCGATGCGTTCAAGGTATTTCCCAAGAAAGTACCTAACGTCACGAACCAAGAGCCCCAAATAAAGAACTCCAGGAACATCATGAAGGATAGTTTAAATTTAATAGTTGATGACATGTAATATAGGCTTATTTTAAAATTATGGTATTAAATATAGATATTATAAACGGTTTATGAAACAGGATAACAAATTTGTTAGAGTCACCTAAATAGGTTTAGCACTAGAAAGAATCCACTTCTCTATAGGCTGCTACTAACGCTTGCTCGCCTTCTTTTCCGGACTTGGACATGCCATGTTCCATCCCTACTACGCCTTTGTAGCCCTTTTGGTGCAACCATTTGAACACATTCTTATAGTTGATTTCACCGGTTGTTGGCTCTTTACGTCCAGGGTTGTCACCAACTTGGATATACGCAATCTCACTCCAGCATAAATCCATCAGGTTGATTAAGTTTCCTTCATTCTTTTGTTGGTGATACGCATCGTAAAGGATCTTTACCGATGGACTACCCACCGCTTTACATATCTCGTAGGTCTGATCCGTAAAACGCAAGTAAAGATCAGGTGTATCGCTTAATGGTTCTAAGACCATCGTTAAGCCATGTGGTTCAAAAATCTCAGCGCCACGTTTCAAAGCTTCAACCACATTGGCTGTCTGCACGCCCATAGGCAGCTTTCTGGCAAAATCTCCCGGAACAACAGTCGCCCATTTGGCATTACAACGCTTGGCAATTTCAACCGAGTCACGGCATCCTTTCAGGAAGATATCAACAAACTCCTGCTTACCAGCAGCCAGCGAATTAGCGCCATTGCCTCCCTTAGGAACAACAAATACACCCATTCGCATACCTAACTTGGCCAATAGATCACCGATTTTCTTTTGTTCATCAACCGAGCGCGATGGCATTCCATTATCTTCGATACTGCGGAATCCCAGGTCGTACATATATTTTATCTCATCAAGAAAGTTCTTCCCGGCACTAGCGCTAAACATCCCTTGATGGGGCGCATAGTCTAATTTAAACGGTTGATTTGCAGATTGTGCAGTCTTTTCATTGATAGAAGTACCGGCAACCGCCGTCCCACCTAATAAAGTGCCGCCAACAAGCATGGAACTGTTCTTTAAGAATTCTGATCTTTTCATGTAGGATTAAGTTTAAGTTGTTTTCAGCACCACGGTGCTAGTTGGTTATTATGTATTTAGAAAACCCCTTGGAATACGCTTCTTTCACGACGCCATTATCCAAATACAGTAAATAAATATCAATTTTATTTTTCGAATTCGCAAATGCGACCGCATCCTCAGGTTTCATCGCCATAAATACATTATCGAGCGCATCTGCATCCATCGCATTCTCGGCAATTACCGTAACAGTGATTATGGATGATTTCAATGGATATCCGGTTTTTGCATCCATATGATGCGAAAAACGATAATTATCCACGGTGCGATACTTTTCATAGCTGCCCGACGTAGTCACGGCTTTATTATGCAAGGCGATGATGTAATTCCTTTGTTCCTTTGCTTCATCCGGTCGTTGTATCAAGATTTTATAGGGCTCTTCTTTAGGCTTGTAGCCATAAGTCCGAATCTCCCCACCTACTTCCACTAAAAACGATTTAATTTTTTTAGATAGAAGGAAATCGTAAAGCACATCCACCGTATAACCTTGTGCAATGCCGTTTAAATCAATTTCAACACGGTTATCCTTCTTCTGAAGCTGTTTACCTCGGATTTTCAACTTATCCATCCCAACGTATGTTAAAGCCTCTTTAACCGCATTAGAATCCGGTATGCCGACTGTCTTTTCTGGTCCGAAACCCCATAGTGAAACTAAGGGCTTCACGGTTATATCAAATATCCCTCTCGATAGCTTATTGATTTTAAAAGACTTCTTCAGGACGGCTTGCATGTGATTATCCATCACAATCTCGCTGTTCGTGTCGGAATTAAACTTGCTGATTATGGAATTTGGCTTATACAGCGACATCGACTGGTCGATGACCTGGAATATACTATCTAGTTGTGCTTTCTTCACTTGTTCGTCGTTGGCATAGTAGCTTACAGCGTATGTCGTTCCTTGGGCATAACCTTCCAAGTTGAATCGCTGTAAACCAGAAATTGGCTGTTGCGCAAAGGCACAACAACCAATTCCCATTATGCCGATCAGACTGAACCAGTTCAACACGGCTATTATATATATTTTTCTACATTATGTCCTGGGACAGCAACAGGATAGAATCCATCTGCATTCGGAACCACCTTTGGCATTGCATCCCATGCAAGACGCTCAGGCATCAAATCAATGTTAGATTTCATTGCCTCATCCCATTTAATAACTTTACCTGTATAAACAGCAATACGTCCGATAATACCTGCTAAGCTGCTATAAGCACCATATTCAGCATTATCAAATTTATATTCGCCTTTAGCGATCGCTTCAAACAACTCCTTATGCTCTTGTTGGTAAGGGTTAGGATTCCCTTTGGTATTATGTCTGTAAATCTCTTTTCCCTGTGCATCCCAAAGGATAGCTTGGTTGCTCGCCGATAAATAAACACGTCCTTTTGTAGCTTGGAACGTCTCATCCACACGGTTTGAGATGCCTTCGAAATGGCGACACTGGCTATATACCACCGTACCATCATCATAAGTCATCTCTAAAGCGAAGTTATCATAGATCTCACCGTATTCTTTACCTGTTCTATGCGCTCTAGATCCCGTACCTTGGATAGAAATAGGATACTTCCCTTTCACCCAGTTCGCGATGTCGATATTGTGAACATGCTGTTCAACGATATGATCACCACATAGCCAGTTGAAGTAATACCAGTTACGCATTTGGTATTCCATTTCTGTCTGTCCCGGCTTGCGCGGGCGAACCCAAACACCACCACTATTCCAATACACTTGTCCGGATACTACATCACCGATCGCTCCGTCCTGAATACGTTGAATAGCCTCGCGGTAGTTATTTTGATAACGACGTTGTAATCCAACAACAACATTTAATTTCTTACGTCTTGCTTCTTTCGCAGTTTCCAATACACTACGAACACCCGGAATATCAGTCGCTACAGATTTTTCCATAAAGACATGCTTGCCAGCGCGTACCGCTTCAGCAAAATGAACCGGACGGAATCCTGGAGGCGTCGTCAATAAAACAACATCCGCATCCGCGATTGCCGCTTTATATCCGTCAAATCCTACATATTTACGGCTGTCAGGAACATTCACCTTATCGCCGAATTTCTCTTTCAACGTGGCATATGTCTTATCCAAATTGTCCTTGAAAGCATCAGCCATTGCTACTAGTTGAATGTTCTGCCCAGAAGCAAAAGCATCAAATGTAGCGCCTGTCCCGCGGCCACCGCAACCGATCAAGGCAATCTTGATCACATCGCTCCCACCCGCAAATACTTTTCCTACTACCCCACTTGTCAATGCCGCTGCACCCACAAGGCCCGATGAAGATTTAATAAATCCTCGGCGATTTAGATTTTCCATGGTTTATAATGTGTTGTTTATAATTGATTCTTTTCTTAAAAGTCCTTTAACGGTGCTTTATCATAGTATTCCATGATTTCAGTATGGCTAGGCTGCTTTACAGGACGCACTAAGCGCATCCCCACAAATGGAGCCTCTGGAAACCACCAATTAGACTTTGGAATTTGAGGATCCAATTGCTTCCAAACAGGATCTGAAGCACCACGAGCAGCAGAACGCAAGTCTATTGCTTCGCTTTCGAACGAGCCGCCACGTACCACATGCGGATACAATTGCGTAGGCACATTCACCGGATTCTCAGCTACTTTATCTTTAAAAGTCGAATAAAAGTTAGCATCATATTGGTCGTAGGTCCACTCCGAAACATTGCCCAACATATCATATAGGCCCCAAGCGTTCGGCTTTTTAGTTCCTACTTTTGCAGTCTGTCCATTGCTATTTTCTTTAAATGATGCATACTCAGCCAATTGACCCGCATCATCACCGAAGAAATAAGCCGTATTCGACCCAGCGCGACAAGCGTACTCCCACTCAGCCTCTGTCGGCAAGCGGTAAAATACTCCCGTTCGCACATATAACCATTTACAAAACTGAATAGCATTGTAATGTGTCATCGCTAAAGCCGGCTGCCCGTCTTTGCCATAACCAAAAGTCATATCTAAATACGGTTTTGTTGGTCGTGTAACAGCGTCTACCTCGGTAGGGACTTTCCCATCGATAGATTTTGTCACTTCGTAATCTTTGTAAAGGAAAGGTTCAAATAGATTCCAGGTCACTTCGTAAGTCCCCATCCAGAATGGATCAAGTTTTACTTGATGAGCAGGCTTCTCATCTTCATTGCCACCACTTGCACTCCCCATGGTAAACTCGCCAGCCGGAATTGCTTCCATGCTGAATTCTAGACTTGTACCGTTGATTTTTTGAATGTAACGCTCGTGTTTCTCTTGAGCTTGGGAAAGGGTTGTACTCGCTAAAAGGGCAAAGAAAATTAATTTCTTCATAATAATCTGAAAACTAAGCTTATAAATTATGTTATTATCAGTGTATCTTCTACACAATTGATAAAGATAAAAAAAAGCTTTCCTATATTAATAACATTTCAGTTACATATTGAAAAAATTCAAAATTTCATACCACGCATAAGTGGTTAATAAACCTAACGGAATACTTAAACCAATAACACTATTTCCTAATTTGCTATTCAGTTTAAATTGATTGATAACAATGCTGGTTGCCACTAAACTAGGCATAGCCATCTCGAAAATGGACACCTCGACTATCTCACCGCGATAGCCCAGAAAGTATGCTAACAGGAACACAATAAGCGGGGCAAGAATCAGCTTATATAACATCGCATATGTAATATTCGGAACTTCGCTTTTTACGATTGTAAAATTGAGTTGGAGACCGATAGAAAAAAGCGCTATTGGAGACACTGTACTAGCGATGAGATGAAAAAAATCGTCCAAAGAACTTAAATCCACTATCTGCGATAGTAGCAATGCCAATAAACAGCCTATCAAGGGCGGAAAAGTAAATACCCGTTTGATGATGAAAGCAAGACTTACTTCCTTATTCGTATTTAAGCTCCCTTTTGTGGCGATCAAAACACCAACCGATGATAGGAGGAAGAAAGTCATTTGATCCGCAACAATGCCGATAGGCAGTCCCTGTGTTCCGAAATACGCAGTAATGAGCGGAAAACCAACAAAGGAAGTATTGCTCAAACCCGCCACTAACATCATGGTATGCGATGTTCGCTTGGAAAGTCCCAACGCTCGCCCGATACAATAAAAAAACAGTACCCCTCCCGCCAATACGATGATGGGGCAGAGTATCGTGAAAATTAAGCTATTGTCCCAAGTTAGTTTAGGAAGGTAGTGAAAGGAGATGGCGGGCAAACCAAAGTATAACACCCAGGCATTTAACGCTTTATAACCATCTTTTGCAACCCAATTCATCTTTCGGCTAAGCACGCCAGCGGCTAAGCAGAAAACAATGAGGATAAAATTTGACACTTGTATTGATTTTCGCCCAAATTCCTTAAAAATGACAATGGGCTCGTTTGTGCTGACAAAGTTATTACTATTTTTGTTCCGCCTGTTAAAAACGGACAAAATTTTTCAGCTAGTGAACAAAGCAATACTCATTTTACTTACCCTAACTATCCCCTTCCTCGCATCGGCTCAAATCGACAGCATCGCTAATCAGATTAAAAGAAGCCCGCTGGTGTTAGAGCTGGAAGTCGAAAACGGCGGAATTCTACAACAGTCCGGACTCAAGGAAACAACCTACGACGGTGCTTACTACAATGGGTTGAACTTTAAAATAGGCTTCAAGCAACGCGCAAAGAAAGATCAGTATTACCAAATCTATAACTACCCGATATATGGAATCGGGATTTACTCCAGTACATTTCATTCGGATATTATCGGCAGCCCTTACGCGATATATGGCTTTGTACAAACTCCCATCGCTCCTCGAGAAAACTCGCGTTGGAGTTGGGACTATAGAATTGGGCTAGGTCTTTCGGGAAATTTTAAACCCTATAACGAGCATGAAAATCCTTTGAATCTAGTTATCGGATCAAAGAACAATGTATTTATCGACCTCGGAATCCGGGCTCAATACAAATTATCACCACATTGGAAACTAGGTGCAGGCTTTGCATTCCACCATTTCTCCAACGGTGCACTCGCCCTGCCTAACAAAGGCGTTAACCTGGTGCCGCTCACCCTATCTGCAGCATACCAGATCAATCCAGATATCAAAATCAAAAGAGACTCCGTGCTCAAACCATACAGCAAAAAAGTGATGTTCCATCTGAACTACGGCGTAGGCTCGAAGCAGTTAAGAGACGACTTAGACCAAAGGTTCCTAAAAAGTACCTTCAGCTTATATGCCAGCCGACACGTATCCTACAAATGGCGTCTAGGCGGTGGTTTTGATCTATTCTACTCATCTTCCGGCAATGATGAAGAAATCGCAGGCGACAAAACAGGAAAGTTCTCCTCCAAGGTATCCGGCGGGCCATCCTTCTATATTGCCCATATCCTAAACGAACGCCTCGTTTTAAATGGAAACGTCGGATATTACATACATAACCAACGATTTAATGGAGAAATCAAAAAGTTCTTCCTACGCGCCGGAGCACGTTATTATGTTTACAAAAACATCAACACCGGCGTATCCATAAAAGCACACATGGGAAAAGCTGACTTCATCGAATGGACCATGGGATATACGTTTAGAAGGTAGATGTTAGACGTTAGATGTGAGATGTGAGATTTTAGAGGTTAGACGTTTGTCTGAATAATGAGGAAAAGTTTGTCTGAACCAGGAAAGGAAGGATTTAAGGATATACAGGATCCTGCTCATCTTTTCATCCTTCCTTTCCTGGTTCAGAAATAGTATTTAGTAGTTAGACCCATGGCGTAACCATCCTGCTCATCCTTAAATCCTTCCTTTCCTGGTTCAGACAAACCTCCCATCCTTTCTTAATTCAAACGTCTAAAATCTAATGTCTAATGTCTAAGGTCTAAAATCTAATATCTACTTAAAAAGACTAAATATCCTTTTGCCGAAGTTTTTATCTACCGTAATATACGACGGATAATAAATATTCTGTCCGGCGATTTTAAATGAAGGCTTAATCTTTAGCACTAAAAATCCTTCGGATTTTTTATTGAAAAGCTCATCAAAGAACCGGTCAAAACCGGTTTCTTTCGCTTTGTTGAAGATATTTGCTTTGAAGGTCAAGGGCACAATAGCGCTTTCCCCTTGGTTTAAGTTTACATTTTGATCCACTGTTCCTTCAAACAATGGCGACCCCTGGATCTCGATCATGTATTTAAAAGAGTTTACTGCCGCCTTTTTCACCTCAGGATTTGTAATCTTCAGATTAATCTTTCCTTCCAAAGGCAATTCTTTGCTGAATAATGCCACGGCGATATTCGCTAAAGAGGAGATATTATAATTACCGTCCGAACCTTTGTATTTGTCTAATGTCTTACCATTGAATTTTACTTGTTCTACAGACTCCACATCATATTCACAATCTGCTAAGGCTTGTAATTGCGCCTTCTTATTTACTTGACAACCCGATAAAAACAAGATCGTCATCAATCCTACAATACCAACTAATTTTTTCATATTGCTATTTCTTTTTTCCAAAATTATAAATCAACCCCAACGTAAATACCGCATTCCCTGCTTTGAGGTATTCGTTGCTCATTATCCCTATATTCCAACCGTTCGTATACTGCAATTGGAAACCCTTGTTCAGCTCCATTCGAGTAAAGAACACCGGCTCTATATATAGATTCTCTTCCAATTCCGCTGGTGCATTATTCAGGTCGAAACGATCCATTTTGATACGGCTAACGCGAATCGCCGTACCATAGTTTAGCGTACGCTGCTTTCCAAATAAACGAAGTTTGTTCTTACGTGTCGATGAGAAGTTTGCTTGTACAAAGATCTTGTTGAAGTCGAGATCCCGAATCTCTACAGGATCCGTACCGGATATCGAAGCTCGCTTATCGACATCTCGGGTCGAACCAATACCATATCCGCCATAGAACTCCAGCACGCTGCGGCCGGAATGCCCCACAACAGTATAGTAGCCTAAGCCTCCCTCTATAAGATGTTGTTTAAAGTCTTGATTGGTCGTTTTATTATCGATATAGGAACCGTTTGCTATAATAGCCAGATTATCGGTGAAAGCGACACCTGCTGTACCGCTTAAATTACCTTTGACATTCACATGGGCCCCTAAATACCCCTCGTCTGCATTGGTAAACATGGGGGTTGCCGGCACATTCGGCAAATAAACAGAGCTACATCCTGTGAGGAAGAGCCCTAATATACTAACTGCTCCCAGGAGCAAGCTCGATCTTCGTTGTATCATAAATAACATTAACCTTGCAAGCACCTAAATTATTATGCCAAAAAAGGCAGTTTTAACAAAAAGTAAGAAATATCAGGTTTTAGATCACCCTGTGTATCGTCAATTGCTCTTCCATTTCTTTTTGAAGTAGCAACGCTTCTTCACGAGCACGCTCTGCGAAATCCTTCCCTTTCGATGCATAAATAATACCACGGGTACTGTTTACTAGAAGTCCACAGTCTTTGTTCATCCCATATTGGCAAACATCAGCTAAGGAACCGCCTTGTGCACCAACACCCGGAACTAGCAAGAAATGATCTGGCGCATGCTCGCGAATCTTCACAAAAGCCTCCCCTCTCGTCGCTCCAACCACATACATCAAGTTCTCATCGCTTCCCCAAGTGTTAACCTTATCAATAACCTCCTCAAACAATTGCTTGCCCGCAGCATTGCTGAAATTTTGGAAGTCTAAACTTCCTTGATTAGAGGTCAATGCAAGAACGATCGCCCATTTGCCTTCGAAGTCCAAAAATGGCGTCACAGAGTCCTCCCCCATATAAGGTGCAATGGTAATCGAATCGAAATTCAAGCCAGATACCTCCGGATTAAAGAATGCTTGCGCATACATTTTCGAGGTATTGCCGATATCGCCACGTTTTGCATCTGCAATCGAGAAGCAGTCCTTAGGTAAGATCTCACTAGTCTTACGCAAAGACTCCCATCCTTTTACGCCGTAGCTTTCATAAAATGCAATATTGGGCTTATAAGCCACGCATAGATCTGCAGTAGCCTCAATAATCGCCTTATTAAAAGCATAGATAGGATCCTCCTCCTCCAAAAGGTGCTCCGGAATCTTGTTCAAGTCGGTATCCAAACCGACACATAGGAAACTCTTCTTGCTTTTAATCTGATTAATGAGCTCTTGCTTATTCATTTCTATAGCTTAATTAGGGGGTATGTAATATTGATAATCTGTTTGATAGTCTTAAGCGTCGAATTTCTCCAACTGCTTCAATAGCGTCGCAAAGTCTTTAGGATATTCGGCCTCGAAACTATATTCTTTATCGTTCAACTTGAAGCTTACCGATTTAGAATGCAGTGCAAAACGCTTCATGATGGGTTGCTCTTCCTGATCTTTTGATAAGGTATAACCACGTTTTTTGATCTGAGAAAGATAAACCGGCTTACCTTTGTACATTGCATCCCCCACAATAGCAGCATGTTGCGTTGCTAAGTGTATACGAATCTGGTGCATGCGGCCTGTAATAGGCTTACATTCAACGAGGGTAAAATGCTTGAAATAACGGATACTGTTGAAGATAGTTTCCGACGGTTTACCATTATAACGGTCGATCGTTACGTTCTTATTTCCCTGAT
Organism: Sphingobacterium sp. UBA6645; assembly: GCF_002455685.1. Taxonomy (NCBI): domain Bacteria; kingdom Pseudomonadati; phylum Bacteroidota; class Sphingobacteriia; order Sphingobacteriales; family Sphingobacteriaceae; genus Sphingobacterium; species Sphingobacterium sp. UBA6645. The sequence goes on along the minus strand of NZ_DKLH01000075.1, from coordinate 23,704 downwards.
TGAGGATAGGAAGGTCGACGGTCAGATCTTCGAAGACATGCGTACCGCCAATGATTGCATGGTAAATCTTGTTTACTCTTCTTTTTTCAAATTCGATCGACATCGAACGGTATGTTTCTGGATTCTTAGCAATCAGCAATACACCGGAAGTATCCTTATCCAGACGGTGGCAAACTTGCGCATCAGGATGATATTTCTTCGCCAAGCGAAGGATATTCACCTCACCACCCTCACGTGCATCCAAAGAAGCAATAAACGGCGGTTTATTGATCACAATTAGGTTATCGTCTTCGTGAATAATTAACTCTTGAAACTTCGGGAATTTAAACTGATTCTGCTCTTTTATATCCATCCTGCAAAAGTAGGAAATTATAGGGTAATTTTCTATTCCGCAGCATTGCTATACGTTAAGAACAAGATTCGAGGCGTTTTCCACGAAAAATAATTAAGTTTGCAACTCAATCTTAACGCTATGTCAGTACATAAAGTAATTAAAAGAGTGACGACTTCGGCACTTCGTGATATGAAAGCCAGAGGAGAAAAGATCTCGATGTTAACTTCTTATGACTATTCCACTGCTCGCATTTTAGATGAGGCGGGTGTAGAAGTTCTTCTTGTGGGCGATTCGGCAGCTAATGTCTTTGCCGGATATGAAACCACCCTTCCCATGACTTTAGACCATATGATCTATCATGCTTCTGCTGTTGCCAAGGCTTCAAAGCGCGCGATGGTGCTTGCTGATTTACCTTTCGGCGAATACCAAGGCTCGATCGAAGATGCCTATAAAGCTGCTGTTCGGATGATGAAAGAGTCCGGAGCGCATGCTCTGAAACTAGAAGGTGGCGAGGAGATCATCGATAACATTAAGAAGATTGTTCAGTCCGGCATTCCGGTATGTGGACATTTAGGCTTAACGCCTCAGTCGATCTATAAGTTTGGTGACTTTGGTGTTCGCGCGAAAGAAGAAGCGGAAGCCAATAGATTAAAATCTGATGCATTGGCATTGCAAGAAGCGGGATGCTTTATGATTGTATTGGAAAAGATCCCTGCAGCACTAGCTAAAGAAGTTTCGGAATCTTTGGAAATCCCAACAATCGGTATCGGAGCTGGCAATGGATGTGACGGGCAAGTTTTAGTGGTTAATGACATGCTAGGATTGAATAAAGACTTTAAACCAAAATTCCTTCGCTTATATGCCGACCTGCAAGGAGAGATCACCAAAGCTGCAAGCAATTACATCGCTGATGTAAAAGCCGGTACATTCCCTAACGAAACAGAACAATACTAATATGTATAAAATCCTGCTTATTGTTATTTTATTGGGGGTTCTGCTCTACTATATTTCGCGTAGAATCATGATGCGGACTAAATCCTCAACTGATATACAGCGCAGCAATAAGCAGGGTTATTTTATCTTAGACTCGGGCAGCAAGGTTGTGAGCAAGGCCATCAAAGCAACAACCTACAGTGTCGCTATAGGTGTAGTCCTACTGATTATCACCTTAGTACTCGCTATCAAGATCAAAATTCTATTCTTTCTTCTACCCATCAGTCTTTACCTAATTAGCCAGGTATTTTTATTGAACAACCATTTAAAGTATGTACGCGATCAGCAGGTTTGGTTTCATCCCCAAACAAAAGAAGTGGTCGTCGAATGGTTGAGCGGCAGCCAAGTACGATTTAATCTAGAAAGAGATGTGCAGCAGATTAAATCTGTGCAATCCGTTCAAAAGAACAATGGTGTACTTTTCGGATACCATGAGCTGGTATTGGCGCAAGGCTCTATCTACATCCCCTACCTAATGGAAGAAAGCCCCTTGAACAATCGTTTCTTTGCAGAACTTAAAATGAAAGGTTTGGAAAAACCCAAAACTACCCTATTTCCAAGCATCTAAATAAGCAGCCCACCCCATAATTATATAACATTATCTAGAAATTATATAATCTCATCAATCTTATTATCCGGAACTTTGTTATCAAAGAAAGGATAATTATGAGCACGACAAAAACATATGGAATTTCAGGAATGACCTGCAATGGTTGCAGAACCAATGTGGAGAAGAAGCTGAATGAAGTTCCGGGCATAAAGGCTGCTGTAAAGTTAGAAACTGGCGAAGCGGAAATAACTGCCGATGAAAACATCAGCACGCCAGAATTACAAGCGAAACTTGACGAGCTTGGCGGTGCCTATAAAATCAGTGACGATAAAAATCATGCGCCTGCACCTGCAGAGCATCCAAAGGAAGAATCGCCTAGTGGCCAATATATCTGTCCGATGTTTTGCGAAGGTGAGGACAAAATATATCATGAGCCGGGTAGATGTCCGGTTTGCGGGATGTTCTTGAGACCTATCGAAAAGGTTCAAAAGCCAGATCCTAATGCTAAGCATCAGCATGGACATGGGCATTCACAGGAGAAACCCGTCGCTAGCGCGAGCAATGCAGGCAAGTACTACTGCCCAATGATGTGCGAAGGCGACAAGGTTTACGACAAATTCGGCTCCTGCCCTGTCTGCGGAATGAATCTTGAAAAGATTCCGGAAATGACCGTAAAGGTAGAATATACCTGTCCGATGCACCCTGAAATCGTTCAGGATCATCCCGGAAATTGTCCGATCTGTGGAATGGATTTGGTACCCAATCAGGTGACTGAAGAGGAGGATCAGCATTATAAAGACTTGTTGAAGAAATTCTGGATATCGGTAGCTTGTACCGTCCCTATATTTATTCTGTCTATGGGCGATATGCTGCCCGGACAACCAATATCTAAGATTATCCCCTATCATGTTAATGCATGGATACAATTGATATTGACCATTCCCGTCGTATTTTACACCTGCTGGATGTTCTTTGAGCGTGCTTGGACATCGTTTAAGACCTGGAACTTAAACATGTTTAGCTTAATTGGTCTTGGTGCAGCCGCTGCCTTCATCTTCAGTTTATTGGCGTTATTCTTTCCGCAGATTTTCCCAGCGGAACTTAAAGGGCATCACGGTGAAGTCCATCTGTATTTTGAATCTGCCGCAGTAATCCTTACCCTCGTTCTTCTGGGGCAAGTCATGGAAGCAAAGGCGCATTCGAAAACAAATAGTGCGATCAAAGAACTTATCAAGTTATCCCCTGCCGAGGCGATCGTCGTGGTCGACGGCAAGGATAAGAAGGTATCGATTCATGATGTTAAGCTTGGCGACATCCTACGCGTTAGAGCGGGCGATAAAGTTCCAGTGGATGGCGTTGTGGAAGAAGGCAATACCTCTATTGATGAGTCTATGATTACCGGGGAACCCATTCCGGTAGAAAAAGCATCGGAAGACAAAGTTATTGGCGGTACAATCAATGGTAATCATGAAATACTTATTAAGGCCGAAAAAGTAGGCAGCGAGACTTTATTATCCCAAATCATTCAATTGGTGAATACGGCTAGCAGAAGCCAGCCACCGATTCAAAAACTAACGGATAAGGTCTCTAAAATATTCGTACCTACCGTCATTGTTATTGCGATTATCACCTTTATCGCTTGGTCAGCATCGGCTGTGCCTAATAGTACCGCGATGGCATTCTCGAACCTATTAGCTGTATTGATTGTTGCCTGTCCTTGTGCTTTAGGATTGGCAACTCCCATGTCTGTCATGGTCGGAATTGGTAAAGGTGCTAAGAACGGCATCCTGATCAAGAATTCCGAGGCTTTGGAAAAAATGGAGAAAGCAGATGTACTCATCGTGGACAAGACCGGCACTATTACCTCCGGAAAACCTAGCGTCTCTGAAGTCGTATCGGGCAATGCTAAATTTCAGGAGAAGGATATCCTGCAAATTGCAGCTTCGGTGAATAAAAATAGTACCCACCCCCTTGCACAAGCGATGTTAGATAAGGCGAAAGAAGACGGTGCACAATTACTCGATGTCACCCAATTTGAAAACATTGCAGGCAAAGGTGTAAAGGGCAGAATACATCATATGGAAGTTCTATTAGGGACGCCACGATTAATGAAAGAACAGCAAGTTGCTTTAGATCAAAGCCAAGAGCAACAGATCGAGGAACTACAGAAGAAAGGAAACTCCGTATCTGTATTGGCGATCGATGGGCAGTTTGCAGGTTTAGTTGCTGCGTTCGATGCATTGAAGGATAGCAGTATCGAAGCCATCAAAAAATTCCAAGACGAAGGTATTGAAGTCCATATGTTTACCGGCGACAATAAAAACACGGCGGAGATTGTAGCAAAACAAGCAGGAATTAAGCATGTTCAGGCGAGTTTGCTCCCCGAAGATAAATTGAGCGGCATTAAGAAAATACAGGCAGAAGGTAAGAAAGTTATCATGGTGGGCGACGGAATCAATGATGCCCCGGCATTGACGCAGGCGGATATTGGTATCGCCATGGGTACAGGAACTGATGTTGCGATACAGAGTGCGGAAATAACCCTCGTAAAAGGCGATCTAAAAGCGGTGCATAAAGCCTATAAGCTAAGTAAGATGATGCTGAGAAACATCAAACAAAACTTAGGATTTGCCTTTCTATATAATGTAATCGGTATTCCTATTGCTGCAGGAATTCTTTACCCTAGCTTCGGCATTCTGATGTCGCCGATGATTGCCGCGGCGGCAATGAGCCTCAGCTCGGTGTCGGTTATTCTGAATTCTCTGCGACTTAATAATAGCACGCTAGATTAATTTTTCCACAGTTTATATGGAGCTGTTCACGGTCTTTTTCCAATTGGATAAAGATTGCTGAACAGCTTTTTTTTCTGAAATTAATTAGTTGCGCTTTAACTTATAAGCGTAGCGTAAATGAGCAAATAGCGCCAAGGAAGCAAAAATAACCCCAACAGCACATACGCCGCCCCAGCCTGCAAATTCCCAGGCATAGGCCGCGAACCAGGAACCTAAAGAGCCCCCGATGAAATAGCTGACCATATAAACCGTATTCAACCGGCTTGTCGCAGTCGTTTTGATTGAAAAGAAATCAGATTGGTTCATGATATGGGTAGATTGCAAGCCTAAGTCGATTAATATAATTCCGATAATCAATCCTATATAGGTATTTCCCCCTAAATAAGTGAACAACCAGCTCCCTAAGAGGATACACAGCGATACAAGAATAATCTTATTGACCTCCCATCGCCTCGTAAGCTGCCCTACAAAAGCTGCTGACAAGGCACCCGCTGCACCGACCAATCCGAAGCTACCAGCGACGGAAGGCCCTGCTTCGAACGGCGGTTGCTCCAAATGAAATGCCAATGTCGTAAAAATCCCACACAGCGACCCAAAGCCCATAGCACCTCGAAATGCTGCCAAGCGAAGCACCGGCTGCGTCTTCGCCAATTGCCAGACCGAGCGCATCAAGGATAAATAGTTCCCCGTGAAATTAGGCTTAATCTCCGGAAACAGCCTATAGATACAGCCCCATGCGATAATCATCAAGCCGGCCGCCGCCCAATAAATACTGCGCCATCCAAATAAATCGCCGACAATACCACCAACGAAACGAGATAACAAAATGCCTAACAACAAGCCCGACATAATCAGTCCCAGATTCTTTGAACGGTTCTCGGGAGTGGACAGATCGGCCGCCATCGGAATAAATAATTGAGGGACTACTGAGGTTACCCCCAACAGAAAGCTGGAAACAAACAGCATCCAAAGTTTATCCGCTGTCGCCATCCAAACTAAAACGGCCAATACCAAAACGAGGTCAAACAAGATAAGCCGCTTCCGCATGATCTTATCCCCAAGTGGAATAATCAGCAATAGACCCGCCGCATACCCCAACTGCGTCAGTACCGTAATCTTGCTTACCGCAGCTTCCGAAACTGCAAACTCTGTAGCGATTTTTCCCAATAAAGGTTGATTGTAATAGATATTGGCGACGATCAATGCCGAGAATATCGTCATCAACCAAAGGACTGTAGAAGATAGCTTAGGAGATTCTGTGTTCATAGCGCGTGTGCAAATTATCAATCCGCCGGCTAATCTATTAAACTTATTTGCAAATTCAATTTACAGATTCGATTTATCTAAATTGCGGAAGATTGTCGCTCGATAAGCAATGCTGTCAGGCCTTTTTACTGACAACACCTGTCATGCTGACTTATTTTGGATAATGTTCAAATTTTGGCAGTTGCTTTTTCTTTTGAGTTTTGTTTAACTAATGTCATTAAAGTTTCCGTTACATTTTTTTAATTTAAAATAACATCTTAACAATTAGGCTGTTAGCTTTTCTTCCCTAAAAGCCATACCTGAATATGACCTAAACTCACCTGTTTTGGCATTTGGTTTGAATAACTGACTACATACGACATAAAAGTCAGTAATTAAAATAACAAAAACATGAAAAAATTATTACTTACATTAACTGCTGTTACAGCTATTACTTTTGCATCTCAAGCACAAACTGAAAAAGGTAAAATCATTTTAGGCGGACAAGTTGGTTTCGCTGGTGAATCAATCAAAGATACAGACGTTAAAACTACAGGTTTTAGCATCATCCCTCAAGTTGGTTATTTCGTAGCGGATAACATCGCGATCGGTACTGGCGTGGGTTATTCTTGGGCTAAACAAGAAGAAAGCAAAGATAACGACGAAACTATTGGAAAATTCGTAGTATCACCTTACGGTAGAATGTACAGCAAAAACGATGGTCCTGTAAAATTCTTCGGACAGTTAACTGTTCCTATGGGCTGGGGTACTGCTAAAGTAAACGGTGATAAAGCAGCTACTACTGCTGATTACGGTGTAGAATTAGCGCCAGGTATCGCATACTTCCCAACTAGCAACATTGGTATCGAATTGAAAGTTAGAGGTTTATACTACAACAACGGAACTGTAAAAAATGAAGCTACAGACGCTAAAGTAACTACTAACAGCTACGGTTTAGATGCTAATTCATTAGCTCCAACTTTAGGTGTACAATTCCACTTTTAATATCCCGATGTCCTGAATTGGATGTCAGCACATAATATGTTAAATAAATAGTAAAGGGTCGCCGAGAGGCGACCTTTTATCGTATTAGCGATGTTGTGCTCACCGCTATGGTCTACTGGAATGTACCTTTTTAGACGCTGTCGGAGATGCGAGGGATCTCTCCTCTTCATAACACAAAACAAACCCCTATCACAGCCCTTTCAAAAGGCTTTTGATAAGGGTTTATATTGGGTTTGAAAGGGCTTTGAAAGGGGACAGTGTAGAACAAGGCTCGAGAGAAGCTCGTTTTGCGATAGACGATCTTGTATAAACAGAGAGAAGCCGTCTTTGGGGACAGCTTCTCTATATTTATTTCGGCCAAAAAGCGCCTATTTCTCTCCCAGCCAAAACGGAAGAGCAAACTCTCTTAACAAATTTGCCAATTTATAATCGGGAACCTCATCCTCCGATAGCCAGTAAACTTCTTTTAATTCGGCATGTGGATTTAAACTATCTTCAGACTCGGGAATATCGACGCTAAACACATAACCTCTTACCGTCTTCCCTACCTCATTAACTGCTTTGGCTTCATGAATACCCAAAAGACTTATTTGCTCTTGGCTTAACGCCAAGTTCAGTTCCTCCTTCAATTCACGGCAAAGTGCTTCAACAGGTTGTTCATTCCCATCGATCTTCCCTCCCGGCAACTGATAATAGGTCGACGACTGCTTTTGAACGATCAACAGTCTATTTTGCGAGTTGATAATAATTGCCACAGCAATCTGTAGTATTTGCGCCTCATTCATGGCGTCAAAGTTAACTTTTTCGATATAATATAAATAATGGAACGATTTTTAGTAATCTTCATATGGATATAAACTATTTTATATCTTTGGGCATTTTTAACTTACTATTATTCAACCCCTATTTCACGAATGAGAAGATATTCTTTGTTTTTTATTCTACTTGCCATTATTGCAGCTTCAGCATGTAAGAACTCGTCAGAAAAAACCGTTGATCCAGCAATCCAAAGAAAAAAAGACTCTTTAGAGCGAGTAAAAAAAGCAGAGGAAGCCGAGAAGGTAAGGCCTCGCACGGCAGCAGATATTAAATTGGAGAAAGACCTAGCTTATGATGAGCATACGCTGGAAGAAACTTATCCGTATAAAGACACGACGCGGCATTTTCAACTTGATAAAATCAAGGAGAAGCTTGCTTACATAGAAAACTTCCAGCGAGCACCGCATAACTACGCTGTATTGCAGAATTACAAGAATCGTAATGGAGAATCCCCTGTGGTAGAGAACTTCGTAAGAAATGCTTATAAACGCGTATCGGACACCTTAGGAACGGAGCGCTATCAATCGGCCCCATTATATCGCGCTGAAGATAGCGGAAAGCCGTCCATTTATGGCCGGGATGGGTCGCTCGTAAGCTTAGAAAGTAGCGACACTTTAAAAATGGTCAAGGTGAATGGAATTTCCTTTGAAGGAACTTGGTTTGTCCCTAAACGGTACGTGAAATCTATCGGCGATTCCTTAAAAATAACGCATGTTAACTTCGTAGATGTTACAAACCAAAATATTTTAACTGTTGAGCGTACCGGCGATGATGAGTGGAAAATTCGCAGTATGAATCCTGCAACATCGGGCTTACATAAGCCCCCTCATCAGATGGAAACCCCTGTTGGAATCTTTATGGTGCAAGAGCAAAAACCAAAGATGTTCTACTATGGCGATGGTACCACAACGATTGAAGGATTTGCGCCTTGGGCGTCTAGATTCACCAATGGAGGCTATATTCACGGGGTTCCGGTAAACAACCCGAAAGGTAAAATTGTGGAGTATAGTTGGTCTTTAGGTACCACACCTCGCTCCCACATGTGTGTCAGGAACGCGTCATCACACGCCAAATTTGTTTATGACACGTCAAAACCCTTCAAATCACTGGTTGTTGTAATCGATTAAAAGGAATTTTAACACTTTGATTGTCACTTTTTTATTAGCTTTGTTATGTAAAACAAGGGAAAAGTGCTTATGAATAAACTAATGTTTTTTTCTTTGTGGGCAGTAGCTACGTCTTTACTACCGGTAGACCTAAACAGCAGCAATGCTAAAATAAGCCACAAAGAAAGCAAGACAATCGAAACAGAACATATTGATCCGACAAGAAGTCTTTATGAGGAACTCCAGCTTTCAAAGATCCTGAAATGGGAAGCCTTTGAGCAAGCTATGCAGGGATACGGAAAGCTGAGTCCAAAAAATAAGGATATTATCACGATTATTGATTTTACATTACCATCGACGGACAAACGTATGTATGTAATCGATCTAAAGAACAAGAAATTGTTGTACCATAACATCGTATCGCATGGCAGAAACAGCGGCGAGAAGTTTGCGACAGCATTTTCTAACAGACATGGTTCTTACCAAAGTTCTTTAGGATTTTACACGACAGAAGGAACGTATCAAGGTGGAAATGGCTATTCATTACGTTTGAATGGTTTAGAGAAAGGAATCAATGATCAAGCTTTAGCGAGAGCTATTGTTATTCACGGCGCGGACTACTGCAGCGAGAATGTGATAAGATCCACAGGAAGACTTGGAAGAAGCTACGGATGTCCGGCTTTACCGCGAGAACTGAACAAGCCAATCATCAATACGATTAAAAATGGTTCGCTGATGTTTATCTACGCTGGAAATAAGGATTACCTAGCGAGTACAAAACTGATAAAGTTAAATCCTGTTCTCCCAAATCCTACAATGATTGCGGAGCATACGGATGAAATCAAAAAAGACAACAAAGCAGTCTTAAATTAAAAGAAGGCTAGCAATAAAAAAAGAGCTGTGCGATAATCGTACAGCTCTTTTTTTGTAAACAATATTTCGTTAGCTACTAAAGTAAGCTCTTACATTCTTTCCTTCCATCCAGTTCATGAAAGCACGGTTCACAACCTTGTTTCCTCCTGGTGTTGGGTAATTTCCAGAGAAGTACCAATCTCCTTTATGGTTCGGACAAGCAACATGTAAGTTGTCTAAAGTTTGGAAGATTACTTCCAACTCCGCTTTTAAGCTATGCGGTTTTACGATGCGAGCAATCTCTTGCGATATTTCCTCGTCAGTAAACGGCTCATAAATCGCCTTAACATAGTTTTCTACCTGATCCTTAGGCATAGTTACCGAAGCAACACATTTCTGATAAACTTCATCGATAATATGCGCTAAGCCTTTCTTGCGTAATAAAGCAATGGCAGCTTCGAAAGCGACGAACTCGCCCATTCTTGACATATCGATACCATAACAATCCGGGTAGCGAATCTGTGGAGCTGATGATACGATCACGATCTTCTTCGGATGCAAGCGATCTAAGATGGTTAAGATACTTTGCTTAAGCGTGGTTCCACGTACAATGGAGTCATCGATAGCAACGATGGTGTCCTCATGATCGCGAACAATACCATAGGTTGTATCATAAACATGCTGAACCATATCCTGGCGATCAGCATCCTGTGTAATAAACGTACGCAGCTTCGCATCTTTAACGTTCAGTTTTTCAAAGCGTGGAGACATGCTCAACACTTCTTCCAACTCTTCGTCAGTAATTTTATCAGCACGGTTCAGTAAGGCATCTTTCTGCACTTTTCTTACATGCTCACTGATACCTTCCATCATACCGTAGTACGAAACTTCTGCCGTATTAGGGATAAAAGAAAATACTGTATTCTTGATATCACCGTCAATGCTCTTCAGTACTTGAGGGCACAATAAGCGACCAAGTGATTTACGTTCTTTGTAGATATCGGCATCCGATCCACGAGAGAAATAGATACGCTCGAAAGAACATGACATCTGCTCTACCGGCTCTCTAAACATCTCTTCGGAAACTGTACCGTCTTTTTTCGCGATTAGCGCATGTCCAGGCTTAATTTCTTTAACTGCGTCTAATGGAATGTTAAATGCGGTCTGGATAACAGGACGTTCTGATGCGACTACAAGAACCTCATCATCCTGATAATAGAATGCCGGACGAATACCTGCTGGGTCGCGCATGACGAAAGCATCGCCATGCCCGAAGATACCTGCGATGGTATAACCACCATCCCAAGTCTTCGCAGAGCGGGTTAAGATTTTAGCGACATCGATATTCTTCGCGATTTGAGCAGAGATTTCGATGTTAGAATAGCCTTCCTTCTTGAAAGAATCGAATAGCTTTTGGTTCTCTTCGTCTAGGAAGTGACCAATTTTTTCTAATACCGTTACAGTATCTGCTTGTTCTTTAGGGTGCTGACCAAGATCGTATAATTGCTGCAATAGCTCATCTACGTTGGTCATATTGAAGTTTCCGGCAACCACTAAGTTTCTTGACATCCAGTTGTTCTGGCGCAAGAAAGGGTGGCAGCTTTCAATACTATTTTTACCATGTGTTCCATAGCGAAGGTGTCCTAGGAGCACCTCTCCGGTGAAACTCACATTTTCCTTAAGCCATTGGGTATCCTTAGCTTCTTCAGGAAATGCTTTCTGTACTGCGGCAAATTTCTTTTGAACGTATTCAAAGATTTCCGCGACTGCTGATGAACCCATCGCTCTATAACGAGAGATATAGCGGTTGCCTGGCTTTACGTCAAACTTAATTGTCGCAATACCAGCGCCATCCTGACCACGGTTGTGCTGCTTTTCCATAAGCAGGTACAACTTGTTGATCCCATAGTAAGGCGTACCGTATTTTTCTTGATAATAAGACAGGGGTTTTAACAATCGAATAAGTGCTATTCCGCACTCGTGTTTTATAGCGTCACTCATAGCTTGAATTGATGGCACAAAGGTACGCTTTTTTGAAAAAAAGTCAGAAGCCTTCTACAGAAAAATTGCACCTACCCGACACTACTAGTCTACGTCCTCTAAAGACGCTGAATTATGCTTGCTAGCAGCGATTTCCAAGAAGCGTTCGCGTCTGGAGATGAGCTCTTCTTTCTCGATCCTGCGCCATGTCATGTAACTGTTTACATAAAATCCGCCGGAAAGGATAGGTTCTACAGATTTGAGATATAAGATATCTCCTTCGAAGTCGATCTTCCGCTCTTGTATTCCGCCTTCCCAATTAGGGAACGAGGAATTGCTGATATGATATTTCAGAATAGCATTGCGGTTATCAATATGATAAGAGCCCGAGAAGGCTATAAAGCCTTTTACGTTGGCTTCCGCCTCTTCTTCGCTTGCTACATAGCGATCATTAGAACTAAACTTTAAACGTGCAGGATTGGAGATTTGCACTGACATATGTCCATCAGCACCATACATTATGGTACCTACAGGTGATTTACCCATTGGAAATGTACTATCTGCGCCGTTTGTTGGTATTTCAATATATGATAATAGGGTCCAGGTCCCAATTAGTTCGTTTTTGATTGTTGTCATTTCAGGTTTGCTGTTTTGCTACTATAACGATGTTTCTTGTGGAATAGTTTGTAACATTCTTCATATCATCTCTTCTTTGACAAAGTGATGATAACTATATTCGCAAACGGAGATTGATCGTTATAAGTGGTTATCTTCCTAATTTACTCGTAAAAAGCTTATGATACAACTTTGTCCTTGCGGATCTACACGTTCCTATCAAAATTGTTGCAATCGAATCCATCAAGATCAGAAACTCGCAGAAACTGCAGAGCAGTTGATGCGATCAAGATATTCTGCCTTTACCTTCGGATTGATCGACTTTCTTTATGACAGCTTTCATCCACAAACGCGAAGGTTTCAAAAAAAGTCGGAGATTGAGAGCTGGGCAAAGGAAAACAATTGGCAAGAGCTCGAGATTATTAAGAGCACAACTTCTACAGTTGAGTTTAAAGCATACTACATCGACCTAACAGGGGAACTTCATGTACATCATGAAAAATCTAACTTTAAGCAGCTCAATGGTATTTGGTATTATTACGATGGTAGTTTGAAAGCATAAGTTTTTATTAAAACACGATATACTAATCGAAATTTATTAGATTAGTATATCAATTTAAAATATTAAAACTATGGGAAAGTTTGTCATGTCTACCCGAAAAAACGGAGAATTTCAATTTAACCTAAAAGCATCTAATGGACAGGTTATCTTGACTAGCGAAGGTTATACCACCAAAGCAGCTTGCGAAAATGGTATCTCATCCGTGAAGAAAAATGCTGCTGATAGCGCTAAATTTGAAAAGTTAACTGCAAAGAATGGAAAGTTCTACTTCAACCTGAAAGCAGGTAATGGACAGATTATCGGATCAAGTGAAATGTATGCCAGCGAGTCTGGCCGTGCGAATGGAATTAAGTCTGTTCAGGAAAATGCTCCTGATGCAGCAACCGAGGATACGACTGTTTAAGTCCACCCACTCCTCGAAAATAATAGAAAAAGGGCTGTCGGTAATGACAGCCCTTTCTTTATGTACCCACTATATCGATTACCAAATAACAATTCGTTTGTCTTTTGGAACATATAGTTTATCACCTTCTTTTGTTTGGAATGCCTCGTGGAAAGCATCTAAGTTAATGATCGGACCAACCGCACGGTATTGTGCTGGCGAGTGTGGATCTGTTTTCACTTGGTTAACAACGTACTCATCTGTTGTTTTAGAACGCCAAATAGTCGCCCATGATAAGAAGAAACGTTGCTCTTGCGTATATCCATCGATTAATCCTGGGTTTCCTTTGTCTTTCAAGTACATTTGCAATGCATCGAATGCAACAGAAGAACCGCCTAAGTCACCAATGTTCTCGCCTAAAGTGAAACGTCCATTAACGAATACTCCAGGTACCGGCTCATAAGACTCGAATTGAGCAACTAATGCATCTGCAGCTTTTTCGAACTTCTCACGATCTTCGTCTGTCCACCAGTTATTTAAGTTACCATTTCCGTCGTATTGAGAACCTGAATCATCAAAACCATGGGAAAGCTCATGACCAATTACTGCACCAATACCACCGAAGTTAACAGCAGGATCTGCTTTATAATCATAGAAAGGAGGCTGAAGGATAGCTGCAGGGAATACAATCTCGTTGAATAACGGACTGTAATATGCATTTACCATTTGAGGATACATTCCCCATTCTGATTTATCAACAGGCTTTCCTTGTTTCGCTAAGTTCTCTTTGAACGACCAACGGTTCATATTATGAACATTCTCGATCAAGCTAGTGCCGATTGCTAAATTAGAATAGTCTTTCCATTTATCAGGATAACCGATTTTCACGTTAAACTTAGAAAGTTTTTCTAATGCTTTTTCTTTTGTAGCTGGAGACATCCATGCTAAGTCTTTAATGTGTTGGTTGAAAGATTTGATCAGGTATTGCACCATCTCCTCACATGTTTGCTTCGCTTCAGCTGGGAAGTGCTCTTCTACGTATAATTTACCCAAAAGCTCACCTACATTGCTGTTAACAAATGCTAAACCACGTTTGTCTAATGCGCGTTGCTCCTTTTGACCTCTCAATTTCTTGCCATAGAACTCAAATGACAAATCATCAAGTTCTTTCGTCAAATAACCTGTTGCATCGTCCATCACATGGAACTTCAAGTATTCTTTGATTACAGGAAGGTTTTCTTGATTAACGATTTGATCTAACTCTTGATAATATTTCAACTCGCCAATGATTACTGTATCTGCAGTGAATCCAACGCTACGAATGTATTTCGCAACATCCATATTCTTCACCATCTTACCTAAATCATTTACAGCAACAGGGTTGTAGCGCTTTTGAGCATCTCTTGACTCTTCCACAGTTTTCAATTTGGAAGCAATCAATTTTTCAAATTCAACAATCTTAGGACCTTTAAGATCTCTAGTCTTTTGATCAACTTTGCTGTAAAGCGTGTTGATGTAGTTTTGGTAATTACCTAAAGTCTCTGTATTCTTCTCATCCACTTTTTGGTAGTAGCTACGACCAAGACCTAATCCTCCGCCGCCTAAATAAACAGCATTCATATTGCTGTTTTTCATATGCGCATACACATAGCCACCAAAGAATGGGTTGCCACCGATTTCCGCATATTTAAGGAAATAGCTGTATAAGTCTTTAAGGTTCTTGATACCGTCGATATCTTTCAACTGTTTTTGAATAGGCTTCAATCCAAGTTTATTACGCGTATCGAAATCAACAAAAGAACGGTAAAGATCTGCGATCTTTTGTCCGTCAGAACCTTTATCAAACTTCTGATCTAAAGAAGCTTTTAAAAGCTTTAAGCTGTTCTCGTCGGTGTTCTCCGCTAAGGCATCGAACGATCCCCAACGTGCTTTATCAGATGGAATCTCGACCGTTTTCATCCAGTTCCCATTGACGTAGTTATAGAAGTCGTCCTGCGGACGTACGTTTTTGTCCATGTAGGACACATTGATAGCATGATTCTCTTGAGCGAAGCCCAAAGCTGATCCAGTCATCAATGCAGCAATCAATACATATTTTTTCATAATAACCATTTGTTCTAAAAAGGTGTTTAATGTAAGTGCAAACATACTTATTATTGAAATAATCTTAAAGTAACTATTCCTTTATATTCTGTATATCACTCTTTTTTAGAAAGGAAATACGTTATTTTGCAAGTCTATGCTAATAAAAGTCGACGAAAAGGATTATAATTTACTGACCACTGAAAAGCGAGAAATACGAATTGCTAACCTGCAGGAAGATATCCCAACGGTTTATGCACATGCGCAAAATAGCTTAGACGAAGTAGCCACCTACATCCGTCAGTTTCAGCAAAGCAGTGCCTTCCAAGTAGCTCCGGAGTCAATGCTAGAATTTTTTAGGATCGACCTCTTCGGTAAAAAATATCCTGTTAAGATTATCCGGAATGAGGAGTTTCAACCTTATATCAAAGCGGACCTAGTTTATTGTAGCGCCAAAGCCAATACGGATATCCAACAAGAGAAGTTTGCGGAAAACTTGAGAGAGCAGCTCTTTCAACAATATGTTTTACAGCGGATAAGCCACTGGGAAGAACAGTTGAATGTCCTTTCTAACGACATCAACTTTCGAATACTCAAAGCCAGCCCCTACAAAACAAATGCTGAAACAGCTAATATCACTTTCAATAAGCAAATAAAAGATCTATCCTTACGCACCATCGATTATTTCGTATTCTCAGCCATACTTCCCCTACTCCATGAGGATGATGAATTGACATTGATTAATCAATACTTCCCGGATACAGAAAGGCTATTAAATCAATTAAGATAAAATAGCCTTTTGAGGTTAAGTTTTTTTGATTACCGATTCGAGGTATGGTACTTCGTCATATTTCAGTCTCTAAGATTCGGATTAAATATTAAAGCGCGTGGAGTCAGCGGGATAATCAATCGTCGTGAATCCGGCTCTAGGGACTTCGTGATATTCCCCTCTCCATCGTAGCGATTCAGTACAGTCCTATTTACAGGATCATTGGCAAGGCGCTTAATATCCATCAAGCGTATCCCCCCTTTGAAGCTCAATTCTCTACGTCGTTCATCCAACACATGCTTCAAAGCCTCTTCGGGGCTGGCGGCCTCCAAATCTTCATGAGTATCCTCTAACATTCGCTTAAAGCGTAGTTTATTGATCAAAGCCATAGCCTCTTCGACCTTTCCATCTCTTGCGTTGCATTCGGCAGCAATCAGCAACATTTCAGGAACAGTGATCGCATTATTAAAGCGCACTGCACTTGAAGAGCCATCCGGAGCAGCGACAATCGGATAGATGTATTCCCAAGTGTCGTAATTTTGTCCATAGTGGGCAAACAGACGTAGATCGTTCTCTGTATAAATCGAGAGCAAATCCTCTGGCATGTAAATATTTAATCCGGTTGTTTGGAAAAAGTTAAGTTCTTGCCCTGCCTTGGCAAAAATAACTTCCTGATATCCTTCCATCTGGAACAGCAAGAACACATAAGATTCATATTCCATCAAAAAAGGGTTATAATCTATTAAGAACGAATTGATCGCAAGTGCTTTATTGGCATAGTCCAAAGCCTGCTCATACGCTCCTTTCTGAAGATGCACTTTCGCTGACAGTGCATATGCACAAACTTTCCCAGGATGTAGCACATCCTTTCCTTTGTCGGGCAGCTCTGCAGTCGCCATCGCATCCTGCAGATCTCGCTCAATCAAGTCATAGAGCTGTTTTACGGTCGCGCGGGGAGGCAATTGATTCGCATCTAAGATCGTGATCAATGGCACAGCCAAATCGCTTTCTGCGCTAGCAGCATTGAACTGCGGCCCATATAAATTCACCAACATAAAATTAGCGTATGCGCGGTGGATCTTTGCTTTGGCAATCAGCCTGCGCTTCCCTTCCGCGGTACCATCCAGAGCGAAGTCTAAATAATTAATAACCAAATTAGCCTGTGCGATATTCTTGTATAAGGCCCTATACAATTCATCCGTATCATTATTATTCCAGATAGACTCATTCCACAGATAAGCATTCCGAAGGGAATAATCTGATGGCATACGAGCAACGGAATCCGGGTGGAAATAGATATTATCGGTAAGGAACTCCGCAATGATCATGTTGTGCGATGCAAAATCGCGACTGTTCAACACTTCCTCGAAGTCTACGAAATTCCGAACTGATATCTGTTCGCCGGTATTTGGGTTTACATCCAAAAACTTAGAACAGGAACTCAGAAAGCACCCTACAAAGGCATATATAAGGATATTATATTGTAATGTTTTCATCAGAAACTAGCGTTAATTGAAAAAGAATATTGTCTCGGCATCTGCGGTGACAGGATACCATTGTTCGCAACGGAGCGGGGATCATAGCCATATGGATTTCTTGCCCAGAACCAGATATTATTCATCTGGACAGACACTGACAACCTGCTCATCCGCATCGGCGCCGTGATATGCCTTGGAAAATGATAACCAACCTGGATCTCTTCCAACCGAATAAAATCAGATGATAGAATAGAATTCGTCGAATTCTGTGTAATAAGCTCTCGGCCGACATTGTAATTCGCGAGCTTCGGTATATCTGTGAGGCTCTCATCCCCCGGTTTTCTCCATCGGTAAACCAAGTCCGAATGATGATCGATGGAAGAGGATGGCGCCGGGATATACTTTCGCATGACTCCACCCGACTGCCAATTGATCCGCGTCTGGAAAAAGAAATCTCCTACATCGATAAATTGATTAACCGAGCCTGTATTTGGCGCAATCGTCACCCCGCTGAAGACCAATGCTGATTCCTCCGCCGCATCCAAGCGAGTTCCTTTATCATTGAGGATCGTTGGCTCGCCTTCCTCATTCATCCACCCCAGCGATAGCTCCACAGGGCGTTCTGTGAATAGTTATTTCGAGGCGTAACGAGATAAGCATAGTTAGCAATATATTCTTGCTCCGGAACCTCTACATTGACAATATCATTGAAGGATGCCAACACATTGACATTCCAACGGAATCTGCTCCGCTCAAATAACTTCAGCGTTGAAGCAAATTCTAAACCTTTCGTACGGATCGTATTTTTAACATAACGTGATTGCAGACCTGTCGCAAAATCCGGCAGATTGTACATATCAACCATAATCCCCGTCGTCAATCGATCGTATTTGCGAATATCTACCAAAAAACGATCGCTTAAAAAACCCAGTTGTATCGAAGGCTCATGATTTAATATCGCTGGAGGTAAAAATTCCATCACCAGAAAGTTAGGCTGGACAACACTATGCCTGTTCAGCTGATTCAATTCAAACTGAATCAATAGCGATTGATACTGATCAAAATTCTGTAGGCTATACACTAACGACAAAGTGCTCAGGAAATCCAACTTTGTCAACAAATGCTGTTTTATGTTATAATTGAAATCACCGGACCATAGCGTCCTATCCTGATTATTGATGTAAGCACTTGCCTGAAACTTCATCAAATCATTAAACAAGCCCAGGTACAAGGAGGTCTTTGCATAATTTAAGTTGATGTTGCTCATATTAGGATCGAAATAATTGGTCAAGGAGATGGAATAATAGTCCCAATTGGTTTCCATATTTCTACTGGCTTGATGCTGTGCCGGTAGCCTTGGCGACCGCAGCCCTCCGATTTTTGTACCTATCAGAAGCTCATTGATGATACGATTTTCCGGGATAAATCGCTGGTGTAAGTCCCAATCGACTAGCAAGCTGGCATCATGAAACATAGCGTAGTTAGGCTTTACGCCATAATTAGGAATATAAACACCGTTGTACGTGAATTTCGTTTGAAAGGTCTCCCGGTAAGAATATCCGAAGTTACCGCCGATGCGCAGATTCCTGTTCCGCTGATTTTGCGGTTGCGGAATATTAATCAGCGACCCTGTCTCCACGGGTTCTCCGTAAATGTTCCTCGCCGCGGTGGGTTCCATCCAAATCGTATCCCCTCCTCGCCCGCGTGCATCCACACCATAAAAGATCTCCACAGGGTTCATTTTAGCATCCGACATCGAAACCCAACCACTCAACCCAGCTTTAAATTGATGTATATCCGAAACGGTCTTGCTAAAATCAAAACCTGAACGAAAGTCCATCGTTGTTTCTAAGCTTCCGCCACGTTGATTATAGTTTCCAACAGGCGCCCAATAATTAATCCCTTTGTCTTTGATCGGTATAGAATACATGTTAAAATGCCTCCGCGCATCCGTAGAATGCTCGTGCGTAAATTGCTCCGTCCGATTATTGGTCCGTTGATAGAGCATCGTATTGATCCAACTGAGGGAAGGATTAAAATTCACCTGAACTTTCCCCGAGGCTGATAGCATACGGTTCCTACCTAGACTGTAATTCAGACGCTGATCCTCAACATGATTCCGGCCAACGTCAAAAGCACCAAGCGACATAAATTGCTGATTCAAATCATAACGATAGGTATCGTTATAGTCATACACATAGTTTCCTTGCTCATCAAACAGCATCTGATAGGGCTCCAGCGACATACTTATGCGTGGAACAGTCTTATTTTCGCCTCTACGATAGCGCACATAGAGATTACCCTCGATTTTATTTTTGAAGAAAGAGAAGGTGTTGTTCGAGTTTAGATCAAAGTTCCGCATGTAGTCGCCCGGCGAAGAACTCTTATTATCACTATACATTAAACTTAGATTATATCGAACCTCATCCTTGCGCCCTGCCAAGCGAAGGTTATAGTTCTGCATACCCACACGTTGCTGCGTTTGTCGGATCTGTTGCTGATTATCAAGATTACCAAGCGAATCCCAGCGATGCTCGAATTCCGAGGCACTAATCTTATCGTGGCGATGGTGATTCAGTAAAAGATAAGCAGGATTGACACCTATGTACGGTAAATGAAGGTTTGTCATAGGCGTAATATCCAAATCGAAGCGGTCTTGATATAAGTCCAGCAAGTCTCTCGACGAGATCCGCTCCAGCGCCTTATTGCTTATATCTTCCAGATCAGAGATGAAGAAATTCTGTGTATAATGTATTTCCAAAGGCTTGCCAACAGATCCCCTCATAGTTTTAATCAGGACAACACCGTTTACCCCTTCAGGGCCATATTTTATGCCTTCCTCGGGATCGCGAATAACCTCCACACTTTCAATGTTCGCCATCGGCATGTTGAGCGGAAACTCCGCTTCAGGAAAACCATCGACCAGTACAAGCATACCCTTCGTATCGCCAGGTAAGGCAGAGCCACCGCGAAACTCAGGAACTAACCCCATCGAGGACAGCTTCGTTTGATTAATGATGTTCGATCCTGCGGCTCGCATCAGCGTACTCCGTTTCTGATCAAAATCACGCTGAAAATCCTGAAATGTAGGATACAGCACCATAGCTTCCGGCATGGTCCTTTTCATCTGATCATACATTTCGCGCAGATTCATACTCCCACTGATATTTAGTGTTGGCGTGGAAAAAATAACTTCCTGTTCTGTCGTCGTCGAAGGTCGAAATATCAGTCCCGGGACTGTTCCTTCGAGCATCTGTCCCAAATTGAGGTGCCGCCTCTGTTCAATATCCAGCAAAACATTTTTTGGATTGCGGTGTCGAACTATCGCTTCTTCAATTCTTCGTACCTGCTTCTTCAATTGTATGTCGTTTCTGCGCTTAAGTTGTCGCAGCGAATAAACCAGTGGCGCATAGCCGACGCAGGAAAATGTAATCTCTATCTTATCTTGATTAATGCATTCGAAGGCATACTCTCCTAATTCGTTTGTTTCCATCACAAACCTCGAATCCAACACTGTAACCGTAGCTTTAGGAATGGGCTGCTTGGATTCCGCATCTCGGACAACCCCGAATAGCTGAACCCGATCCTGTGCCCAGACATCGACACTACATAGACAAAACAAAAATAAAATCATTGATAAATTCAGAAAGAAGCGTTCGTGGGCTCGCCCGACCTCTCGTCGAGCATACCTCGGCTTACAGAGCGTCATATCCATAAATATTTCAGTTTTAAGTGGTTTCCTTTCGATATGGTTTACAAAAACCATATTTGATTTAATCGGTTACTCAAATTTAAAAACTATAAATTAATTATTAAAAAATATTTTACACTAATTTTATAATTAAGAAATTTATTAACCTAAATCATGCTCAACGGACCTCTATTCGCCACTTTCTGCCAAAAAATATAGCACAAAAAAAGGCTACCCTTAACGGGATAGCCTCTTCCAAACAAGGTTAAACTAGCGTCTAACCAAAAATATCATTGAGCTCCTTAGCTAAGCGCAATCCTGCCTTTAATAAGCATTCTTCCATAGGATATTTGAAACGGAATATATAATCGTAAGACAATTTGTTTTGCTTCGCGACGTCATCGTAAATCACGTTCGCAAGCTGATGCGACTCATATAACCATTGCTCGAAACTCGAATCCGTATATCTCTTAAAAAAGGATTTATCGTAATCCAGCACCGCAGCATATTCCATAAATGAATACTTCTCGTTATCTACCAAATCGCTATCCCACACACGGTGGATATTACCTTGACGACCAAAGAAAGCAACATTGATTTTATTGCCCCCTAAGTCCTCCGCGCGACTGACATGCATAGGTTGATGTGCATCGCCCAACAAGTGAATCACATAATATAGAGCCTCACGTCTTTGCGCAATACTTAGATTTTTATCGTTGACCTGCGCTCTAACTTTTGCATACGCCTTATACAAGTTTTGCTCCGGCGAGTTCTGTAATGCCGTATTGAACTCTTCGAAACTCAGATTGCCGGCGGTATTCAAGAAATGCCATGAGCCCGTAGAATTTAATAACGGATCTGGCGAGGACTTGATAAAGTCGGCCCAATTCGACCAATAAGCGATCTTCTGCTTTCCGATCAATGCTTCAATATTACGTTTGGCTTTTCGCGTAAGGTGTTTTTCTGCAATCTCAGAAATAACACGGTGCCCCGTCATCCCCCAAGCAAACAATTGCTGGCTCGAAGTCAACAAGGTAAAGAACAACACGATCTTTGCTACTGTTTTCATTATCTAATTATTTAAAAAGTTCAAATACATACTGCGCATCGGACCAAAAGCTATCCAATGCAATAATCCGTGGTTTAAAAAAGGAGATCAAAGCCGGCCAATCCTCTTGTCTAAAAACACTAACTTTTGGGAGTTCCATAAAAACACGCGCAGTCTCCTTACCATAATCATCAAAACTATGCTCATCCCAGGTCCATTCCTCACCTAATTCTGCTTCCAACACCACTTGATATTGACGAAACTGCTCAAATAGCAAAGCGCGGATACCAGCATCCGGATGCGCCATTTCAATTGCTATATGCGCCTTCTTATTGTCGGCGTCCATACGAAAATAAAGATGCTTTATGCCCGTCTTATAGTTTATCCAATTGACCTTTAAACCGTCTGCACCAGCAATTGGCGTCATGTACTGACCAAAGCTTGTCCAGAAGGACTCCCGAATTCTTTTTGCTTCTTCTCTTGAATACAATGCCGTTAATTTTCTGCAAAACTAGCAATCTATTTAAACTTTTGTGTCTCCTAATTGTTTTCTTCTTAAATTTAACTATGGACAAAAAGAAATCATTAATAGCACTTTCGGCGGTCGCGTTAGGAACTGTTGCATACAATCTATTGCGCCCGGTAAAGTCAAAAGTCGACGTTATAGAACCTTTTGATCTACAGAAATATTTAGGCCGTTGGTATGAAATCGCGCGCTTCGATTTCCGCTGGGAGAAGAATTTAAAAAATGTCACAGCCGATTATTCCTTAAATGAAGACGGCTCCGTATTGGTCAACAACCAAGGAATCAATATCACGACCGGAAAACATAAACAATCCATCGGCAAGGCGAAATTTGTAGATGAGGAAAATCGCGGCGCACTCAAAGTATCTTTCTTCGGCCCATTCTATGCCGGCTACAACATCGTCAAACTCGACGAAAACTATCAGGACGCCTTAGTATTCGGCGACAACTTAGATTACATCTGGTTCCTGTCACGCAATAAAACCATGTCGAAAGAACGCAAAGAAGCCTATTTAAACTACGCTCAAGCGCATGGTTATGACACCTCCAAATTAGTATGGACAATACAAGAGTAAAACAATAAACTTCATAAATAAAGCCTGGGTTAGTACTCAGGCATTTTTCGTAAAAGACTGCTTCGACTTAAAGCCCTTTCAAAACCCTTTCAAACCCAATGTATAACCCTTTCAGAACCGCTCCCGATTGGGTTTGATTGGGGTTAGATTAGTAGTTAGTATTTAGACCTATGGCGTCTATGCTATTGCTATTAAAGTGGATTTTCTTTGAACCTTTAGATTAAAGAAGAATAGAAATTGTCTTTGAATACCAGGAAAGGATAAGAGGATTATCAGGATATTTTGTTTTGAACCTTTGGT
>NZ_DKLH01000076.1:422-9479 GCF_002455685.1 Sphingobacterium sp. UBA6645 | reverse complement strand
TTCAACCCTTAATTCGCATTAGTAGTTAGTATAAAGACCTATGGCGTAAAATCCTGCCCATCCTTTAATCCTTCCTTTCCTGGTTCAGAAACAGCCCCTTTTTTTCTTTCAACATGATCCTGCCAATCC
Organism: Sphingobacterium sp. UBA6645; assembly: GCF_002455685.1. Lineage (NCBI taxonomy): Bacteria > Pseudomonadati > Bacteroidota > Sphingobacteriia > Sphingobacteriales > Sphingobacteriaceae > Sphingobacterium > Sphingobacterium sp. UBA6645. The sequence goes on along the minus strand of NZ_DKLH01000076.1, from coordinate 9,350 downwards.
TTCGATCCTTCCTTTCTTGGTTCAAACCTAAAAAGCATAGGTCTAACTATTAAATACTCCCTACTTTATAGTCCACGATATACTTAAGTCGCGTTTTTACCGTTTAAAAATTAATGCTACATTTGGGCGTTTAGTTAGATAGATAAATAATTTATGAAGAAAACATTACAATTAACTTTCATTCTAGTTTTGACTGTATTTGCGGGTATGAACATTGCTCAGGCACAATTGCCAACAACACATGCTATTGGGGCTCGCTTCGGATCTGCAACAGGTGTGACTTACCGCTATAGCTTGAACCAAACCAATGCCATCGAGGGTATCTTGAGTGTGCAAAGTAATTCGAAATATAGTAGATTTCGTTTGGTAGGTTTGTATGAATATCACATGCCTATCGCAAACGACTTTTCTTGGTTCTGGGGATTTGGTGGTAGTGTTGGATCCTATTCTGGCAAAGCTTATACCGACGATAAGGGAAATCGCTTTGACAAGTATTCTGAACTTGCATTGAGTGTGGATGGTATCGCAGGGGTAGAATACAAAATACCTTCAGCGCCAATCGCTCTTTCATTGGATATCAAACCTCACTTTGACTTCTTGCAAAGCTCGGGCTTTAAAATATTTGATACCTTCGGATTCTCTGTTAGGTACACATTCTAAGAAAAACAAAGGCTCGCAATCGCGAGCCTTTGTTTTATAAAGATTTTAGTTAGAAAACTTTCAGAAATTTTTGTTCCTGTTAGTATTCAGTAGACGCATGAAGTAATTATTGATTAGTGGGTGCCAACGACAACCAAATATCTCCCAATACGCGTTGTTCTGCCGTAGCTTCCGGATTTCTTTCAATATAATACGACACACGATCGCTAACCTTCAACGTAACAGGGATTTCGCGAATCAATCCTTCTCGCGCGATCATGATATTCAGCGTAGTTCCAATCGCTGAGCTACTGATTGCTAAATCAAGTTCCCGACCTTGCGGGTCGATTCTCGTACCGTTGACTGCTACGATTTCATCATCCACATTCAGTCCAAACTCCCAAGCCGACGAGTGGCGATCAATATTTTTGATCACGGTTCGTCCGTCGTGATGAGATACCTTGATACCCAAACTAGGAACAATATTCGCTTTATTCTGATCGATAAACTGATAGCCTACTAGGTTGAAGTAAGCATTGTAATCGAGTTCTTCGCAAGTATGAGCAGCGTCGAAAATTTCGCCTAGGCTTGTGCCCGTCACTTCCTCCGCAAGCTTTCTAAATTCAGCTTCCTCGATCCCTCTACCATCAATTAAGTAGAATTGTTTATAGGCAGCTTGTAAGACTTGGTCTAATCGCTTTTCTCCATTGGTTTGCGCGAGGATACTGATATCCAACATGCAGGCCAGCATAGCGCCCTTATTGTAGTAGGAAATACTTGAGTTTTGGGAATTCTCATCCGGGCGGTATTGTTTGATCCAGGTATCGAAGCTCGATAGCCCTACGGATTGCACTAGATGACCGGGCTTATTCAACACCATATTGAACTCGCTGACTAAAGCTTGTAAGTAGTCTACCTCATCACGAAAGCCACATCTACGGGTAATGAGGTTGTCGTAATAAGCAGTAAACCCTTCAAAGATCCAAAGAAGATGCGTGTAGTTCTCTTCTTCATAATTAAATGGTCCCAATGTCTTCGGACGCAAGCGTTTCACGTGCCACAAATGGAAATACTCATGAGCAACAAGGCTTAAGAAATTTGTATAACCAATCGCATTGGAGTAAGCATTGCGTCCCGACGCTAATACTGTAGAGTTTAAGTGCTCTAAGCCTCCGTGTGCACTTTGGTAATTATGTGTTATAAAAACATATCGATCGTTTGGATTAGAACCCCACAATTTCGTTTCCTCTTCCACGATTTTCTTGATATCGTAGGAAAGCATATCCTTATCGTAGCTTCCTACGCCCACCATTGCAAATTCGTGCGGTATTCCTGCAGCTTCAAAGCTCCATATATCCTGGTTTCCAATTTCTAATGGTGAATCAAAAAGGATGTCGAAGTTCTCCGCATAAAATGTGTTTTCTTCGTTGTCGACTTTTGGTAAACCTGTTGATATTTTAGACCAATAACTTGGCAAGTTTACCCGTACGGTTGCGTCGTGATTGAGGTGGCCGGCAACATAGAAGAAAGTCCCCGCCGGGCTAAGGAAAGCATGCTCAGCATCCACAAAGTTCGTACGAACAGACTTTTCAAAGCTATAGATGCGATATTTGATCATCACACTGTCGCTCGGATTGTCGATGCGCCATGTATTTTTGGACACCTTATAGATTTTCAGATCCTCAGCATTGTCCTTCACCGCGGAAACTTGTTCGATATTTTTGGAGAATTCGCGCACAAGGTAGGAGCCGGGCGTCCATACAGGCATTTTGATGTCTAAAAAGGTATTGGCAAAACCTTGAATGTACATCTCCATTTCAACATAGTGTGCCTGTGGCTCAATAAAAGAGATCTGAAAATCGATACTACTGTTCATGCTTTTTATAGTTATGAGAAAAGGGAAGCTAGTTAAGCATTCCCTTTATTTTTTAATTCTGTTATATACTTCGAAAGTGTAGTCAAACTGATGCTTTTCATCTTTTGAATGGGCTTCAGACGATACTAGCTCCCAATCTTCTGCAGGTAGGGCAGGGAAGTAAGCGTCAGCATCATCAATTTCAGCATGCACGCGTGTAAGAAGAACTTTGGAAGCAAGGGAAAGTGCTTGCTGATAGATTTGAGCACCACCGATGATAAAAACTTCACGTTCGTCTCTGCAATAAGTCATTACCTCCTGCAAACTGTTTGCAACATCGACGTCTTCGGCCTGAAAAGTTGGCTGTCGCGTGATTACGATGTTTCTACGGCCAGGTAGGGCTTTACCGATCGATTCAAAGGTTTTTCTGCCCATAACAATGGAATGGTCCATTGTGTTGTTCTTAAAATATTTAAAATCGTTCGGAAGGTGCCATAACATTTGGTTGTTTTTTCCTATAGCATTGTTTTCCGACGCGGCAACGATTAGTGTGAATGTTGGATAACTCATGTAATGTTTTAATATGATTATACGGCAACAGGTGCTTTAATATGCGGGTGGAATTCGTAGTCTACCAGTTCGAAATCTGAGAATTTGAAATCAAAGATGTCTTTGATATCCGGGTTGATGATCATTTTTGGAAGTGGTTTCGGATCTCTGGATAGCTGCAATTCGGTCTGCTCAAAATGGTTGCTATAAATATGGGCATCGCCTAGCGTATGTACAAATTCGGCAGCTTCCATGTCGCAGACCTGCGCGACCATCATGGTCAATAGTGCATAGGATGCAATATTGAAAGGTACGCCTAAGAAGATATCGGCACTGCGTTGATATAGTTGGCAAGATAGCTGCGGTTTATGAATTCCTTTTTCAGGCTCTGCCGGAGCAACATAAAATTGAAAGAAGGCGTGACATGGAGGTAAAGCCATGTTTTCGACCTCAGCCACATTCCAAGCTGATACAATAATCCGTCTAGAATCAGGTGTATTCTTTAATTGATTGATTACTTGGGTGATCTGATCGATATGGCCACCGTCAGGCTTTGGCCAGGAACGCCATTGCGATCCATACACAGGACCCAGGTTTCCATCTTCATCCGCCCATTCGTCCCAAATACTAACACCATTCTCTTTCAAGTATTGAATATTGGTTTCCCCTTTCAGGAACCATATTAATTCATGGATGATGGAACGTAGGTGTAGTTTTTTGGTCGTTACTAACGGAAACCCTTCTTTTAGGTTGAAACGCATTTGATATCCAAAAACACTTTTCGTTCCGGTGCCTGTTCTATCGGTTTTAACAACCCCATTTTGATAAACATGCTCCAATAAATCCAAATACTGTCTCATAGGTTCGTTTCCTTTTTATATTAGCTACGAAGATACCTTTTTTTTCTGAAAGTGTGAGTTTTCATTGGCCATCAAGAACTTTCATCCCTGTTGGTTTTTCAATGGAAGTATGAAAGTTTTTTCTGAAAGTGTAAGTTTTCATTGGCCATCAAGAACTTTCATTCCTGTTGGTTTTTCAATGGAAGTATGAAAGTTTTTTCTGAAAGTGTAAGTTTTCATTGGCGATCAAGAACTTTCATTCCTGTTGGTTCTTCAATGGAAACATGAAAGTTTTAAAATCATTGGAATATCAGATTTTTTCAACAACTCACATTTTGCGTCTTTTTGTGTATTTTTGCAAAATATCATGGGAAAAAAAGTTGCTTTCTATACACTGGGCTGTAAGCTGAATTTTTCAGAAACATCCTCCATCGGTCGAATCTTCAAGGATGCGGGCTACGAGACTACGCCATTTAACAGTCAGGCAGATGTGTATGTCATTAATACATGTTCGGTAACCGATCATGCAGATCGAAAGTGTAGAAAGGTTGTAAAAGAAGCATTAAAATATTCTCCAAATGCCTACATCACTATTGTTGGATGTTATGCGCAGTTGAAGCCGAAGGAAATTTCTGAGATTCCTGGCGTGGATATGGTACTGGGTGCTGCGGAGAAGTTCAATATTCTAGAGCACATCAATGATCTGACGAAGAACGAAAAAGCAGTTGTGCACAATGCGCCAATTGACGAGACCAACCAATTTGTTTCGGCCTTTTCTATTGGTGACAGGACGCGTACTTTTCTGAAAGTTCAAGACGGTTGCGACTATTCATGTACGTTCTGTACCATTCCATTAGCGCGTGGTGCAAGCCGTTCGGGCAAGATTGAGGATATCGTGAAGCAAGCGGAAGAAATAGCAGCGTCAGGGGTGAAGGAAATAGTGTTGACAGGGGTTAATATTGGTGATTTCGGAGTCCGTGATGGCAAGCGTCAGGATCGTTTCGTCGATTTAGTAAAAGCATTGGACGAAGTGGAAGGCATCGATAGAATTCGTATTTCCTCGATCGAACCTAATTTGTTGACGAACGAGATTATTGAGTTTGTCGCTCAATCGAAACGCTTCGTTCCGCATTTCCATATGCCCTTGCAATCTGGGAATAATGCAGTATTAGCGAAGATGCGTCGTCGCTATAAGCGCGAACTTTATAATGAACGCGTAGCAAAGATCAAGTCTTTGATGCCCGATTGCTGTATAGGGGTGGACGTAATTGTCGGTTTCCCGGGCGAAACACGTGAGGATTTTATAGATACCTATAACTTTTTGAACGAAATGGATATCTCTTACCTTCATGTTTTCACTTATTCAGAAAGAGAGAACACAATTGCTGCGCAGATGGAAGGTGCAGTGCCTGGAGCACAGCGTAGCGATCGCAGCAAGATGTTACATATTCTATCCGAGAAAAAACGTCGTGCATTCTATGAGTCTCAATTAGGTAAAACTGATATGGTGTTATTTGAAGGCGATGAGAAGGATGGTTATATGCATGCGTTCTCGAGAAACTACGTGAAAGTGCGTACGCCTTATGATCCTTTATTGGTAAACGAGGTAGTACCTGTCAAGTTCCTTAGCATTGCAGAAAATGGCGACGTCGATATCGAGGAAATACAAGAAGTATTGGTACATTAATAAACAAGACATATACAAAAAAGGCGATCAGATTTTTGATCACCTTTTTTCTTTAAGGATTTTATTGTTGATTCCGTCTGCGGAAGGAAGCAAATTCCTTATGAAGTCTCAATAATTTGTAGGTCGAACTTAGCAACTCGTTCGTCTCCAAAAGGATAGAGAAGTATAATCTACTGTTTTTTGGACTGCTTTCCGATGTTCTGATTCGATCGATCTGTTTATCCAATAGATTATTGATGTATTCTTGAATACCCTCGCGCTCATCAATCAAGGAGTCCATCTTACTGAAATCCTGACGTTTGTAAGCCATGTTGATCTTTGAGAACCAATCTCCTAATCTTTCTACCACATATTTCAAGTCCTTTGCCTGGCTGATGCGAAGCGTTTTGTGATTATTGTCCACATGATTTAAAGCATTTGAGTTTATCACTGCCACATTCTCAATCATATCCTGCAAATAGCCAAGGGAAATAATATAATAGCGACTTCCTTTGACAGAACTATCATCCAGGTTACGGATAAAGTTATACATGGAGTTATTTGTCGAATTAAGGTCGTTCATCAATTTCTTGGTCAACTTCTTATTGATCTTGAGTGCTTCCAAATCTTCCTTAATCAACGAATCAATCGCGTCCTTATAGAATACGTTCGCTTTGGAGAACGTTTCTGAGATTTGGTTCGCACTGGTTTCCATCACTTGTTGAAGTGATAAAATATCCGATTTGTCCAAGTTTAGTTCCTGTAAAGCTTTGGCCTTGATTTTCTTATCATGGCTTTTCGCGTTGCGGTATAAAAGCAATGCTAGCACCACTAAGGCGATCACAAAAGTGACTATTCCGCCGACTTTCAAGAAGTAAGCAAAAACGAAGGCTCCGGCAAATGCACAACCCGCTGTTACGAACCATCCACCGATTACATGGAATACACCCGAAACGCGATATACCGCACTCTCACGGCCCCAAGCACGATCGGCAAATGCAGTACCCATCGCTACCATAAACGTTACGTAGGTGGTCGATAAAGGTAATTTCATCGATGTTCCTAACGCGATTAAGCTACTCGCAACCATCAAGTTAACAGAAGCACGGATCATATCAAACATCGGCTCGTCTTTGCCTTTTGGTTTCTGTTGTCCAACGGCAATCATCGGTGTTTCAAACTTTTTGTCGATGTTCGATTGCAAAGTCTTTGGCATGACGTAGGAAAGCACAGAGCCCATACGGATGAAGCCGCGTACAATAGTTCTGGAAAGGAAGTTTGATTGGAATTTCTCATTTCCATCACCCTGGTTCGATAAACTCATCTCCGTTTCGATAACGGTTTTTGCTTTCTTAGAGGTCCATAAAGTAATTACCATGACAATACCAGCAGTTAGCAATATCCATAGCGGAGCAACGATTTCAGAGGATGCTAGTGCGTCCATGGTGAAAGTGTCGGGATTTGCGCCAGGTACGCTTTGGAAAATTTCGATAGACTGTATAGCAGCGACTGGAACACCAATAAAGTTCACTAAGTCGTTTCCTGCGAACGAAAGCGCTAGAGCGAAAGTTCCAATACCAATAATTACTTTGAGGATATTGATCCCTAACCGCGTGATAATAAAACTTATGATGGTACAAACCACAAAGCTGCCACCTAATAGCAAGAGCTCATGAGTTTTGATCCAGTTTTTAATGTCGGAGTTTAGGAAAGATACTTCTTTCAGACCTTTGATCAGAATGAAATAAGTAATCGCGGCCATAGCAATTCCACCGAAAACCACTCCCACGGTTTTTAATTTCTTTTCAAATTGGAAGGTAAATAATACTCTCGAGATGTATTGTACTAACATACCAATGCTGAATGATATGACCACCGAGAGGAGAATACTATAGACGATTTCGGAGGCCTTTTCCGTATTGATATAAGACGATAAACTAGACCAAGAACCGTCGGTCATAACGATTTTAAACACTGCTAAGCTGATGGCTGCACCCAGTAATTCGAATACAATAGATACCGTTGTCGATGTAGGAAGTCCGAAATAATTAAAAATATCGAGCAGGATAATGTCGGTTATCATGACGGCGAGAAATATTGCCATGACATCATCAAAGGTGAATTTGCTGGGGACGTAGATTCCACTTCGTGCAATTTCCATCATTCCGCTAGAGAATACTGATCCAAATAAAATTCCTAAGCTGGCAATAATCATGATAGTCTTGAAAGGGATTGCTTTCGAGCCGATTGCCGAGTTAAGGAAGTTTACAGCGTCGTTACTGACGCCCACCATCAAATCAATAATTGCTAAGACGGCAAGGGTAATAAGAACTAGATAAAGATAGTTTTCCATAAGACATTATCTGTTGATACTGTTCGGATTTGTGTGAATTGAAGTTGTTAAATTCACGAAATTATTAATTTAAAGTCGGATTCGAAGATTTTTGTTTTGGAATATTCTTCCATACAATAATCAACAGGATAAAAATAACCCCCAGCCACTTCATCCAAGAAACCGATTCATTTAATACCAGGTAAGACATACACACAGCAACTGGCAGTTCAACAGCACTCAATACAGCACCCAACGAATAACCAATGCTAGGCATGCCATAGGCAAAGAGCAAGGGCGGTATCACCGTTCCAAAAAATGCAAGCAGAAGTCCGTAGGGTAGAATGCCTATGAAAGTTTCGCTCTGTAATAAACTAACGGGCTGCAGCGTGATAGCGATTAACAGAAAGGCTCCGGTAATCATCAGCGCAGATTTATGGATAGGAGGGTAATCATTTCCAACTCGCCCATTGACGATCATGAAGACAGAATAAGCTGTTGCTGCCAATACCCCATAGATTAAGCCGGGTATGGAAAAAGAAGAAAGTGGCTCTTCAATTAAGCCCGTCGCAAAGACAGTCCCAATCAATATGCAGACAATTCCGATAATCTGGGTTGCACTCGGTTTTACTTTGAAAAAAATAAATTCGATCAGCTGACCAATCCATATATACTGCATTAGCAGTACGATTGCCAAGGATGCAGGTACTAATTGCACACATTTGTAGTATAAGATACTGACCGTTCCAGTACTGACCCCAGCCAAGATTATTTTCCACTTCGAAGATTTAGCAGGATATTTTTTTTGTGATTTAGTTCTAGCTACAACTATCCAAAGTATCCAAAGGATCAACGCCCCTAAAAAGGCTTGTATACCTGTGACTTCGCCTAATGAATAGCCCTGTTCATAAGCTTTTTTTACAAATGTGGAGAGAATTCCAAAGCTCGCAGCACCTAGAAAAACTGCAATTGCTCCCTGAGTTTTGTTCATATGTTGCAAAGTAAGGGAATATTTTGATTAGATGGGAGATATTAGATTTTAGATATT
>NZ_DKLH01000076.1:0-249 GCF_002455685.1 Sphingobacterium sp. UBA6645 | reverse complement strand
AGATATTAGATTTTAGATATTAGACTTTAGAACTGGAGGCTGCTGTGTCTTGAACCATTGGTTTGAACTAGGGTAGGAAAGTTTGTTTTGAACCAGGAAAGGAAGGATTTTAGGATTGACAGGATTGGGCTCGGTGGGAATTAAAGGAATGAATTGAATTTGTATTTTTCACAGGAGACGTTTAGTGAAACGTCTCGACGCATAGGCGTCCAATTGGCTTCTATACAATTTTGAACTATATAGGCGGTA
>NZ_DKLH01000030.1:0-49573 GCF_002455685.1 Sphingobacterium sp. UBA6645 | reverse complement strand
TAATGTCTAATATCTAAAAAATGTTATGCTGAGAAGCTACTTCCGCATCCGCAGGTGCTAGTTGCGTTTGGGTTATTGAACGTAAATCCTCGAGCATCGAGACCGTTTTTGAAGTCGATTTCCATACCTGCAAGATAAAGGCCATGCGCTTTGTTCATAAATAAACGGATGCCATGGATTTCATATTCGGTGTCGCCATCTTTCTTTTGATCGAAGCCTAATATATAGCTCATTCCCGAACAGCCACCTCCTTCAACGCCAACACGAAGTCCGAAATCTTCACTGATTTCCTGTTGGTCGATCAACTTTTTTAGTTCTTTTAGCGCCCCTTCAGTAAGTGTTACTGGCGCTACTGCTGTTAAATTATCTGATGCCATATCCTTTCCTCGTATAAATTGTTTAACAAAATTACATATTTTTAGGCATTATTTAACATTTAGGACATTTTTGACAATCAGGTAACAGTATGAGTTTGAGCCCGGAATTAATTGATTTTTTTAAATCATTGTTTGTTGTTGCATTTGGCGTTTTTGCAGGTCTGCTGCTTGCTTTTAGACTAGCATGGCCAAAAATAGAGCGCTTTTTTGTGAAGCTAAACGTCATGAAGCGACCAAAAGCTGTGGGCAAGGAAACCTTGAGAACCTCCGCTTATGAAAGGCTTTTGTTATTAGTGCATCGTATGGATGTGCAACAGGTAATGCAGCGTAATTATTCGAGCGATTTGACGGTAGAGCAGTTTCAGCAGACGTTAATTGGCGATATTGAGGCGGAGTTTGAACATAATTATACCCAACAATTATACGTTAGCGATGCGGCTTGGTTGGCGGTATTGCAATTGAAGAAATATACGGTCGATTTGATTCGAAATACCGGTGCTAAAGTTGGGTCGATTGATGCTTTTGTGGAGGAAGTATTGGCTTATTCTAACCAGAAGGGCGAAAATGTGAACCTGCAAACGCAAGTTTTGTTGAAAAAAGAGCTAAATGCTTAGCAATATCATAATAAAGCAAAATATCTGATAAAAGTTAAGTAATTGATAGTCCAATTCTTTGATATTATCTATATTTGCCGATAATTCTAAATTTGTAAAAATTCCCAAACATGGAAAGAGATCAATCCATTTTTAATCTTATTAACGAGGAGCTTAAACGCCAAGAAGAAGGTATTGAGTTAATCGCATCGGAAAACTTTGTAAGTAAGCAGGTTATGGAAGCTGCTGGTTCAGTATTAACGAACAAATATGCTGAAGGACTTCCAGGAAAACGTTACTATGGTGGTTGTGAAGTAGTCGATAAAATCGAGACAATTGCAATCGATCGCGCTAAAGAATTATTTGGCGCTGAATGGGTAAACGTTCAGCCACACTCAGGAGCGCAAGCGAATGCGGCAGTATTCTTAGCGATCTTGAAACCAGGTGATAAGATTTTAGGATTCGACCTTTCTCATGGTGGTCACTTAACTCACGGTTCTCCGGCAAACTTCTCGGGTAAACTTTACCAACCGTTATTCTACGGTGTAAAAGAAGATACTGGATTAATCGATTACGAAAAATTAGAAGAAACTGCGCGCGCAGAGAAACCAAAGGTTATTATCTGTGGTGCGTCAGCATACTCACGCGATTGGGATTACGCTCGTATCCGTAAGGTAGCTGATGAAATCGGTGCTCTAGTTGTTGCTGATATTTCTCACCCTGCAGGTTTGATCGCTCGCGGATTATTGAACGATCCACTTCCTCACTGTCATATCGTAACGACTACGACGCACAAGACATTACGTGGTCCTCGTGGTGGTATGATCATGGTGGGTAAGGATTTCGAAAACCCTTGGGGCATCAAAACTCCAAAAGGCGAGATCCGTACGATCACGCAGTTATTAGACTTAGCGGTATTCCCAGGTACGCAAGGTGGTCCATTGGAGCATACTATTGCGGCTAAAGCTATTGCTTATGGCGAGGCGCTTTCTGATGACTATTTGACATACATCAAACAAGTAAAACAAAATGCTGCAGCGTTAGCTCAGTTCTTTGTAGAGAAAGATTACAAGATTATTTCTGGCGGAACAGACAACCACTTGATGTTGGTTGACCTACGCAATAAGGATATTTCAGGTAAAGAGGCAGAAGCAGTCTTAGGCTTAGCCGGAATTACGACCAACAAAAACATGGTTCCATTTGATACACGTTCGCCGTTCGTTACATCGGGTGTTCGTTTCGGAACTGCTGCTATCACGACTCGTGGTATCGGTGAAACAGAGATTGTACAGATCGGTGAGCTTATCGATGAGGCCCTAACTAGTAGAAACGACGAAGCTGCGCTAAATCGTATACATGGAAAGGTTAAAGAGATGATGGCTCAATTCCCTTTATATAAATAGTGTAGAGGTATATTTTACATAAAAATGGCTTCAAATGATAAATTTGGAGCCATTTTTGTTGTTTAGTATAATGTGAAGAAATGTTAAAATCAACCGTAACTTTTTGAATACTCAGAATTTTTAATTCTCTTTGATTTAGTATAAATAATAACAAATCGCCTATCGAAACACGAATACGCTTTAAAAAATCATTACAAGTACATAGCAGATACTCTAGCATTTTTGTGGAGGAATAATTATGAAACTATTGAATAAGAAAAGTGACCAACAACTGGTTCAAGCGTACGTCAAAGGCGAAGAAAGAGCAATACAGGTTTTATTAGAACGATATAAAACTAAAATCTATACCTCTATTTACCACCAGGTAAAGGATCAATACCTTGCAGAGGATATCTTTCAAGAGACTTTTATTAAAGTGATCAATACTTTAAAGGCTGGTCGCTATAATGATGAGGGTAAATTCTTGCCTTGGGTGATGCGTATTGCACATAATATGGTCATCGACCATTTCCGCCGCGAGAAAAGAGCCCCAAATATTGTCAATAACGATGGATTCGATATCTTCGAAGTCCTACAGTTCTCCGATGACAGCGTTGAAACTAAAATGCTGAAAACCCAAAGAGACATAGATCTCAAAAAAATCATACAATTGCTTCCTGATGATCAGAAAGAGGTGTTAATCATGCGCCTGTTCTGTGATATGAGCTTTAAAGATATTGCCGATATCACTGAAGTCAGCATCAATACCGCTTTAGGCAGAATGCGCTATGCATTAACCAACCTGCGCAAGATGATCGAAGAGAACAATTTGATGTTTCAATTGAATTAGATACTAGACATAAGATATTAGACATTAGACTTTGGCGGGTTAGCAAGTAGTATTTAGTGGCCTTGTTAATATCATATATGCAGAGTCTAATGTCTTATGTCTAATGTCTAACATCTTTTAAAATGTCATTTTGTCTTTTATTTCCGAAAATCAAGGTTTGGAATTAGATTTGATGGGTATTAGTAAATTAGAAAATTAAAGAAATACAATAGATGTACTGGATTATTTTTATTGGAATTATGTTAGTGAGCTGGATAGTCCAGTTCCGTTTCAAGAGTAAGTTTAAGAAGTATTCGGAGATGCCGTTATCGTCGGGGTTGTCTGGTGCGGAGATTGCGCAAAAGATGTTGAACGAGAATGGTATTAATGATGTACAGATTATTTCCGTGGAAGGTCAATTAACTGACCACTATAACCCTGGAAATAGAACTGTTAATTTAAGTCCTGAGGTTTATCATGGACGTTCTGTTGCTGCGGCGGCGGTTGCTGCACATGAGTGTGGCCACGCAGTGCAACATGCGACAGCATATAATTGGTTACAGTTCCGTTCGGCGATGGTGCCGTTGGTAAGTGTCGCCTCGCGCTTGACTTCATGGGTATTGTTGATCGGTGTGATGATGATGGCATTTTCAGGTAATTACATTGTTCTTGCTGTTGGGGTAGGGGCATTGTTCTTAACAACCCTATTCAGTTTCATTACGCTGCCGGTAGAGTTTGATGCTTCGGCAAGAGCTTTAGCGTGGTTAGATCGTTCTGGAGTGACACACAACACTGCCGAGCATGATGGTGCGAAAGATGCGTTAAAGTGGGCAGCGATGACTTATGTTGTGGCAGCTTTGTCAGCATTGGTGACTTTGTTGTACTACGCTTCGATTTTGTTTGGAAGAAGAGACTAATCAGATTAGTCAAAGAATATAGCGATGGGATGGAAGCAATTTCATCCCATTTTTTCTGAATTGTCTATTTAGAGCGTTCATCAAGAACTTTCATCGCCGTTGATGTTTCAATGGAGACATTAAAGTTTTTTCTGAATAGGTGATAAGGGAAGATATTCAACAGGATTACGCTATTTCAGGGATTCGACCTAATCATTAAAGTTTATTGCGGATGGATTTCCTTTCAATAGGATTTCGTACATTTGCACAATTAGCAACAGGATTTCAAGAGATTAAACGATGTTTTCAAATCTACAGGATAAATTAGACAGAGCCTTTAAAGTACTTAAAGGGCAAGGTAATATTACGGAAATTAACGTAGCAGAGACGATGAAGGAAATTCGCAAGGCCTTATTAGATGCCGATGTGAATTACAAGACTGCTAAGACTTTTACAGATGACGTTAAGCAAAAGGCTTTAGGGCAAAATGTATTAACTAGTATCTCTCCGGGTCAGTTATTGACGAAGATCATGAACGACGAGCTGACCGGGTTAATGGGCGGTACAGTTACAGAGCTTGAGATTACAAAGAATCCTACTGTCATCTTGATCGCTGGTTTGAACGGTGCGGGTAAAACGACCTTCTCCGGAAAATTGGCGAACTTCTTGAAAACGCAGAAGAACAAGAAACCTTTATTGGTTGCAGGCGACGTTTATCGTCCTGCCGCTATTGATCAATTGGAGGTATTAGGCCAACAAGTTGGTGTTCCGGTTTTTGTGAATAGAGAATCTACCGATCCAATCGGTATTGCCGTTGCGGGTGTTGAAGAAGCTAAACGCAATGGAAATAATGTAGTCATCATCGATACTGCTGGTCGCTTAGCAATTGACGAGGCGTTGATGCAAGAGATCACAGCGGTTAAGGATGCTACGCAACCACATGAGATTTTATTCGTTGTTGACTCGATGACGGGTCAGGATGCGGTAAACACGGCTAAAGCATTTAACGATCGCTTAGACTTTACCGGGGTTGTATTAACGAAATTAGACGGTGATACGCGTGGTGGTGCTGCGCTTTCGATTAAGTCGGTTGTTAACAAACCTATTAAGTTTATCGGTACGGGTGAGAAGATGGAAGCATTGGATGTTTTCCACCCAGATCGTATGGCTTCTCGTATTTTAGGGATGGGTGACGTTGTTTCCCTTGTGGAGCGTGCTCAGCAACAATTTGACGAGAAACAAGCGGCAGAGTTGCAGAAGAAAATCCGTAAGAATAAATTCGACTTCAACGACTTCAAGTCCCAGATTCAACAAATCAAGAAGATGGGTAATATGAAGGATTTGATGGGGATGATTCCGGGGGTTGGAAAAGCGATCAAAGACGTGGAGATTGATGATGATGCGTTCAAACCTATCGAAGCGATCATCGATTCAATGACTCCTTTTGAGCGCGAAAATCCGGATGCAATCGATCAACGTAGGAGAATGCGTATTGCGAAAGGTTCCGGAACAGATGTCAATGAGGTTAACAAGTTGATGAAGCAATTTGGCGATATGCGTAAGGTGATGAAGCAAATGTCGAACCCTGCCATGGCTGCCAAAATGATGAGAAACATGCCTAAGATGCCTGGAAAGCCATTCTAGAAAATGATGAAAAAGGAGCGGCAAGTTTAGCGTCGCTCTCCTGATATAAGAAAAGGGCATTCAGCAGGATGCCCTTTTTTATGTTTCTAAAGCTTTGAGGCTACTAAATGCTAGAATTAATTCTTAGTTTTGTAAAATGGACGACCCCGCACAGATATCAGAATATGGCAAAATCCTACTAATGGCTATAGTAGGGATGCTATTGGTATGTGCTACAATCTTTCTGGCGTACGTCCTTTCGCCTAAGAATCCTAATCCACTAAAATTAAGTACCTACGAATGTGGAGAGGAAAGTGTTGGAACTTCCTGGATTCAATTCAATCCGCGTTTCTACGTCATCGCGCTGATCTTTCTGCTCTTTGATGTGGAACTGATCTTCATCTTTCCCTGGGCTACCGTGTTTGGCAATGCTGACTTTATTGCTGCCGATGCGCGCTGGGGCTGGTTTACACTGGTTGAGATGGCTATCTTTATCGGTATCTTGATCGTAGGATTAATCTACGTTTGGAAAAGTGGGGATATCAGCTGGATCAAGCCACAGCATAAAACGCCTAGCGTTTCTGTTAATATCCCAAGTTCAGCCTATGACAAACTTAATCAGCAAACGTATGCGGTGAGGGATTATAAGGAGCCTTTAATTGAAGAAGTAGAAACCGTTGTTAGCACTACAGCTACAGCGCCTAAAATAGGATTTAAACCTAAATTCAAGAAACCAAGTTCAGAATCATGAGTCTAGACCAGCGTCTGCAACAAAATAATGGCGTCATTATCGCTAAGATGGACGATCTATTGAATTGGGCCAGGTTGTCATCCATGTGGCCTATCAGTTTCGGTATTGCATGCTGTGCGATCGAAATGATGGGGGCTATGGCGGCTACATATGATTTAGACCGCTTAGGGGTTTTTCCACGCCCTTCGCCAAGACAGTCCGACGTGATGATTATTGCCGGAACGGTTACTTTCAAGATGGCAGATCGCATCAAGAAGCTTTATGAGCAGATGCCTGATCCAAAGTATGTGATTTCGATGGGTTCTTGCTCTAACTGTGGAGGACCTTATTGGCAACATGGTTATCATGTGGTTAAAGGTGTGGATAAGATTATCCCTGTTGATGTGTATGTGCAAGGCTGTCCGCCTAGACCGGAGGCTTTGATTGGAGCTTTCTTAGAATTACAAAAGAAAATTGATGAACAGTCTTTACTGAAAGGGGATATTTTTCCCGTTGCAGTAGAGCAATAGAATAAAATATGGCAAAAGATTTTTATGGGGATTTACGCTTAGGGATTCTAGGTGGCGGACAATTGGGCCGTATGTTGATCCAAGAAGCAATAAATTTTAATGTAAACATCCATGTGCTAGATCCAGATCCTAATGCACCATGTAAGCGCCTTTGTAACCAGTTTGAAGTTGGTTCGTTGGGAGACTATGATACCGTGTATAACTTCGGTAAGGATTTGGACATGATTACGATTGAGATCGAGAAAGTTAATGTTGATGCATTGGAAGCTCTGGAATCGGAAGGCGTCATTGTTTACCCGCAAGCGCGTGTAATTCGTTTGATCCAAGATAAAGGGCTTCAGAAACAATTCTTCAAACAGAATGATATTCCAACATCAGCATTTCAGTTTATATCGAATAAAGATGGCTTAGCGCAATCACATCTTCCGTTGCCTTTTATCCAAAAGCTTAGAAAAGATGGATATGATGGTAAAGGCGTAAAGAAAATCAATTCTTCAGCTGATTTTGAAACGGCTTTTGAGGAACCAAGCATTGTAGAGGAGTTGGTTGACTTTGAAAAAGAAATTGCTGTGATTGTTGCTAGAAACGACCGTGGTGATATTTCGACCTTCCCAATGGTGGAGATGGAGTTCAATCCGCAAGCGAATCTTGTTGAGTTTTTGATATCTCCGTCGACTTATTCGGCAGATGTTCAAGAAAAGGCAGAGCAAATCGCGAAGAAAATTGCTAATGATTTACAGATTGTTGGTCTATTAGCTGTGGAGATGTTCTTGACGAAAGATGGCGAGATTCTCGTGAATGAGCTAGCGCCAAGACCGCACAACTCTGGACACCAAACCATTGAAGGAAACTACGTTTCCCAATTCGGTCAGCACTTGCGCGCGATCTTTAATCTTCCATTAGCAAATACAGAAGCTCGAGGAAATGCCATCATGATTAATCTTCTGGGAGAAGAAGGCTACGAGGGATTAGCAGAATATGAAGGGCTAGAAGAGGCATTGGCAATAGACGGTGTCTATATTCACTTATATGGTAAGAAATATACGAAACCGTTCCGTAAGATGGGACACGTTACGATTGTGCATGAAGACCGTGCAACAGCCATTGATAATGCGCGTAAAGTTCAGAATTTAATTAAAGTTATTGCTTAAAAATAAGATATAATGAGTAATCCAAAGATTGGAATTATCATGGGCAGCAAGTCGGACTTGCCTGTGATGCAAGATGCGGTTGAAGTATTAAAATATTTAGGAGTCGATGCTGAAGTAACGATTGTATCAGCACATCGTACGCCAAAGCGTATGTTTGATTATGCGGAACAAGCAGCTAGCAGAGGACTTAAAGTTATTATTGCCGGCGCTGGCGGTGCAGCACACTTACCAGGTATGGTTGCTTCGATCACGCACCTTCCAGTAATTGGTGTACCGGTAAAATCATCAAACTCAATTGACGGTTGGGACTCCGTATTGTCTATCCTTCAGATGCCGAATGGTATTCCTGTTGCGACAGTAGCTTTGAATGCCGCAAAGAATGCAGGTATCCTTGCAGCACAGATATTAGGAACGCAAGACGACACTGTAGCGCAGGCGCTCATTAAGTTTAAAGAAGAGTTGAGAGATAAGGTCGAAGAGACTGCGAGAGAAGTAGAACAATTAAAATTTTAAATAGAAAAGGCGGGTTATCCCGCCTTTTTCTATTTAAATGTCTTTTGCATATAGTCATAGCTTTTCTTGACACTCGCGTATTTATCATCCGAGTAAATGTCATCTTGCTCAATGAAAGCATACTTGAGTCCGCTCTCATTGGCGAACGAAGCCAAGTTTGGAAAGTTGATACTGCCAGAACCAACCTCAGTATATCGAATGGTCTTCATGACCTCTTCAAAGTTTAAGGTATCACGTTTGCCGGTCTTCGGGTCGAACTTGTTTTGTTCAATAGGGTTCGAGAATTGTCTGTCCATATCTTTCACATGCCATAGCGGAAAGCGCCCTGGGTATTTCGTGAAATAAGTCTGCGGGTTTTCTCCCGCTTTATTGATCCAGTATAAATCGAGTTCAAAGCATACGAGGTCAGGCTCTGTGAAGGCTAGGATAATATCCAGCCCTTTTGTACCATTGCCGAATTCTTTGAATTCCCAAAAGTGGTTGTGATAGCCAATTTTGATACCTGCCTTTTTCGCCATCTCGCCTGCCTTATTTAACTGTTCAGCGATATATTGGTAAGCAGCAACATCTAATTTATTGAGGTTGTCCATCGGTGGAACCGGGGCAATGACATACTCTTGCCCTAGGTTATGTGCAATCTCGATGTACTTCTCGATGTTTTCTTTGTCGTTATGGTCTTTACTTAGGTATTTACCCATATCGTAATGACCACTATGTGTGATGAGGTCATTGTCATTTAATACCTTCTTGAAATCATCGATCGAGAGTCCCCAGAACGAGTTGTTCGCCAGATCCACTCCAAAGGTTTCCACATGCGTATATCCGAGCTTAGAAACGTTCTTAAGGACCTCTTTCGGGTCCTTTGCTAAAAGATCACGAAGTGTAAAAAGTTGAAGTCCTATATTTTTAAGTGGCGATCCTGATGCAATGTTGGTTCCTTTGCAGGAAAAAAGATGAGGGGCAAGAAGTCCTCCCATGACTCCTAAGCTAGCTTGCTTAAGGAAATTACGTCTTGACTGTGTCATACTTACAATAAGTTTGTTGATTGAAGATAAGTATTATTTTAATAAAAACTTCATGTTTCTATGTAAACAGCAAAAGGTATGAGAGTTCTTGAAGACATTTGAAAGCTGATGCGCATCGAAAAAAAAGAGGGATTCCTATTAGAAATCCCTCTTCATGTATGTTAAAGGTATATCCTGAGACTATACAGTCATGATATCTTTTTCTTTTAATTCAGCTAGCTGATCAACTTTTACAATATATGCATCAGTTAATTTTTGTACTTCGCCTTCACCAGCTTTGATTTCATCTTCAGAAGCGCCGTCGTTTTTCAATTTCTTGATTGCTTCGTTAGATTCTTTACGGATGTTACGAACTGTAACACGACCTTTCTCTGCTTCTTCCTTTACTTTTTTCACTAGATCGCGACGACGTTCTTCTGTCAATGGTGGAACCACCAAGCGAATGATATTACCGTCGTTTTGAGGATTCAAACCGATGTTTGAGTCCATAATTGCTTTCTCGATCGCAGAAAGTAAAGACTTTTCCCATGGCTGGATAACGATTGTTCTAGCATCAGTAGTATTGATGTTACTCACCTGCGACAATGCTGTTGCAGATCCGTAGTAATCTACGAAGATTCCATCAAGCATGCCTGGGCTAGCTTTTCCAGCGCGTATTTTTGTAAGTTCAGACTCGGTATGCGCGACTGCTTTAATCATTCCTTCTTTGCAATCGTCCAACTGAAGTGAAATTAATTCGTTCATATCTTGAATATAATTTATCGTAAAAAATAGATTAGCTTACAATAGTACCAACGTGCTCGCCATTTGCTAGCTTCATTAAGTTGCCAGGCTTATTCATGTCGAATACGATGATTGGTAAGTTGTTTTCTTGACATAATGTGAAAGCTGTCATGTCCATTACGTTTAATCCTTTTTCATACACTTCTGTGAATGAAATATGATCAAATTTCTGAGCATTCGGGTCTTTCTCAGGATCTGCAGTGTAGATTCCATCTACGCGTGTTCCTTTCAATACAGCATCTGCGTTGATTTCGATAGCACGTAATGAAGCAGCTGTATCAGTAGTGAAATAAGGGTTTCCTGTTCCGGCACCGAAGATAACGATACGTCCTTTTTCTAAGTGACGGACCGCTCTTCTACGAATAAATGGTTCGCAAATCTGCTCCATTTTAATCGCGGTTAGTAAACGGGTTTTCATTCCTTCTTTTTCCAAAGCATCTTGCAAAGCCATACTGTTGATTACGGTTGCTAACATGCCCATATAATCAGCTTGTACACGATCCATTCCTGCTTTTTCAGCGCTTAAGCCACGGTAAATATTACCACCACCGATTACGATAGCGATTTCCATGCCTAGACTATGAAGTTCTTGAATGTCTTTTGCGTATTGCTGAACGCGATTAATGTCGATTCCGTAGCTTTGTTCACCCATCAAAGCTTCTCCGCTGAGTTTTAGTAGGATGCGTTTGTATTTCATATTTGATTTTTGGAGTATTTCCAAAAGCCAAAGATAGGATTTTTTAACATCGGTTAAACAGTTTTATTCTGATTTTTTAACGATTCGGTTACTTGACGGTAAAACTCCTCATACTTTGGAACTATTTTACTAAGTTCAAAATCCTGTGCTCTCACCAAGGCATTCGCCTTAAATTCAGCAAGAGTCGCATCGTTTTCAAGAATATGAATCGCATTTTTTGCCATATCATCGATATCTCCGATATCGCTTAGGAATCCGCTGAAGCCCTGCTTATTTAATTCCGGCAAACCGCCAGTATTTGAGGAAATAACAGGAACTTTGCAGGCCATAGCCTCTAATGCAGCTAGTCCGAAACTCTCTGAACCAGAAGGCATCAAAAACAGATCGGAGATCGATAAGATCTCTTCGATAGCATCTTGTTTCCCTAAGAAACGGATCACATCGCAGATCGCTAGGTCGCGGGCTAATTCCTCTGCATTACGACGCTCCGGACCATCCCCAACCATCAATAATTTACTTGGAATAACCTTGTTCACTTTCTCAAAAATGCGCACAACATCTTCCACGCGCTTTACTTTCCGGAAATTGGAGGTATGCACCAATATCCGTTCGTTGTTCGGCGCAATGGCTTTCTTAAAATGCTCATGATTCTTATTGCTGAAGCGTTTAAGATCGATAAAGTTGGGTATTACTTGAATATCTTGTGTGACGTCGAAGTACTGCAGCGTCTGTTCTTTAAGATTATCTGAAACGGTCGTCACGCCATCCGATTGATTGATCGAGAAAGTGACAACCGGGCTAAAGCTCTTGTCCTTGCCTACCAGCGTTATATCTGTGCCGTGCAATGTCGTTACGACAGGTATATCGATTCCATAGGTCTTTAGGATCTGTTTTGCAAGGAAAGCAACTGATGCATGTGGAATTGCATAGTGCACATGCAATAGGTCTAATTTTTCAAAACGAACAACATCAACCATCTTGCTGGCCAGTGCTGTTTCGTAGGGAGGGAAGTCAAATAATGGATATTGCGCCATAGAGACTTCGTGATAAAAAAGGTTTTCGGAGAAGAAATCCAAACGGGCAGGTTGGCTATATGTGATGAAATGTACCTGATGCCCTTCGTTGGCTAATGCTTTTCCTAATTCTGTGGCAACCACCCCACTTCCACCAAATGTTGGATAACAGACAATTCCTATCTTCATACGTTTCGTTTTCTTCCATAAAGATAATGATGCTTTTATAAATCCGCATTAATATTTTTTCGACAGGCAGAAATATTCTATTTTTATTACAAATGGATGAACAAACAACAAAACTGATCGAGGAGCTTCAATTTAAAACATCAAGAGCGGGCGGAAAAGGAGGGCAGCATGTCAATAAAGTTTCTTCTAAGGTTATGCTTATTTGGAATGTTGATGCTTCTTCTATTTTTACCGACGAACAAAAGACCTTGCTCAAAGAGCGTTTAGCTAATCGAATCAATAAAGAAGGCGAACTATTGCTTGATGCTTCAAGTGATCGAAGCCAAATCAAGAACAAAGAAATCGTAATTGAACGATTTCTGAATATTCTGGATGAAGCATTAAAGTTAGATAAACCTCGTATTCCGACAAAGATTCCCAAATCTAAAATCATAGCCCGACTAGATCGTAAAAAAATGCAATCCGATAAAAAAGCGGATAGGCGATGGCGGCATGAGTAGCAAATTCCAATCATTCAAAACTCACATTTCTCTCCCTTGGAATAAGCTGTTACAGACTTAATATGTCTTTTTGATGAATTTATAGTCTTTATTTACAGCATGTTATTCTTAAATCTTCCTTTTATAACTAATAATTTAGTTGTATAACTAAATTATTAGTTATACCTTAGTCTTATAATCGATTATAGGCAATATTGTCTTTTTATAATTTATCAATACCAGTATGGACGAATTAAAAGAACTTACGAAGGCTGAGGAGCAAATCATGCAAGCGTTGTGGGATCGTGATGGTGGATTTGTGAAAGAGATCATCGACATGCTTCCAGAGCCGAAACCTGCTTATAATACTGTTTCAACCATCATTCGGATTCTTGAGACCAAGGGTTTTGTGGATCACGAGTCTTTTGGGAAGAGCCATCGCTACTTTCCGAAGATCCAAAAAGAAGAATACAAGAAGTTAATCACAGGAAAACTCTTGCAAGGTTATTTTGATAATTCAGCCAGCAGCATGTTGTCTTTTTTTCTAGAAGAAAAGAAGCTCGACGTCAAGGACATGGACGAAATCTTGAAATTAATACAGAAGCATAAATCTTAAACCCAAATACTTGAGCCATGCTATACTTAATTCTTTCAAATATAGCGCTGATCGTCTTTTTCCTAATCTACTGGTTAGGACTACGAAAGCTAACATTTTTCCAATGGAATCGTTGGTTCCTATTGGGCAGCTTGTTCGCCGCATATCTCATTCCCATGGGACTTTACGTACAAGTACCTATGCCGGAGATGATGATTGTAGAAATCCCCGAAATAACGATCGGGGCAAATCAACAAGCTATTGAAGCCGATAAAGTATCAACTGATCAATGGGACATTCTGAGCTTCCAAACATTAAATGCAATGTATTGGCTTGGGGTTGCTATGTTCAGCGCTTGGTTTCTCTACCGAATTGTGGCATTATTGAGAACGATAGGGGCAGGGTCTGCCAAAGGCAGTTTTTCATTCTTTGGAAAGATTGTGCTAAGCAAGGAATTACAAGACGAAGATTTACAACAAGTGCGCAATCATGAGCTTGAACATGTCAAACAAGGGCATTCGCTGGATATTATCCTATTAGAGATCTTTAGGCTTTTCAATTGGTTTAATCCGATCTATCCTATGTTGATTCGGGAGATGAAATTTGTTCATGAATGTATTGTCGACGAAAAGAATGCCGACAATAAAGTTGCCTATGCAGAGCTTTTGCTGGCCCAGGCAATGAATACCAAAAGCGCCTTGCTACAACATGAGTTTTCCAATAATTCATTATTGAAAAATAGAATCA
The DNA here is from genome assembly GCF_002455685.1 of Sphingobacterium sp. UBA6645. Taxonomy (NCBI): domain Bacteria; kingdom Pseudomonadati; phylum Bacteroidota; class Sphingobacteriia; order Sphingobacteriales; family Sphingobacteriaceae; genus Sphingobacterium; species Sphingobacterium sp. UBA6645. The sequence goes on along the minus strand of NZ_DKLH01000030.1, from coordinate 35,421 downwards.
CTATGTTATTTAAAGAAGAAACAGCCTATAAATTTAAGGCGATATACCTATTAGCCCTACCTGCAACCCTATTTATGCTTTTCCTTGTGGTAAACTGTAAACAGGAAGAACAGAAAACAGAACCTCCGGTTGAAGAGATCACTTTGCTGGATTTACCAGAGGAAGAAAAATTTGAGGGGTCACTTATTGACAATCCCGAGATACTAGCTGATTATCCCGGTGGCATCGATAATTTCCGGAAATTTGTACAAGAAAAGTATACTTATACGCAGGCTGCGATTGATGCCGGTGTAAAAGGAAAAATAGTCGCAAATTTTATCATTGGTTCAGATGGAGCGATTTCTAATATTATCATCACAGAAGATTTAGGGCATGGAACCGGTGAGGCATTGATTGCGGCGATTGAGAAAGCGGAGAAATGGAAGCCTGCTATTCAAGACGGAAAACCCGTAGCCTCCCGCTTTATGATCCCGTTAAGATTAGATCTTACCCAACAATAGTAGACTAACCCTTTTGGGTTGGTTTGACTCTAGAACCTTTCTGGTGCCTATTTTAGGTCTTTGAATAACAATTAGAAGACCTAAAATAGGATTATAATATGAATCTTGGTATTTTAGTATCAAACCATTTAGATTATGAAAGGGAGTATATTAACTTATTTATTATTTTTTGGATTGGCATTTACTCATGAAGTTAAATCTCAGGAGGTCGACACATCGATTATGATCGTTGACGCCATTGATCCCAACGTTATTTTTGATCAACAGTCGGCGCCCCTAAAGGGAGAAAAGGCGTTTAGAAGAGATGTCAATTCAAGCTTTACAATTCCAAAAGCAGTCATTAACTCGGGAAGAAGCGGGAAAATTGAAGCCGCTTTTTTAGTTGATACGGCGGGCGTAATTACCGATGTGGTTATTTTGCAAGATATCGGTAGTGGTAGTGGTGAGGCGCTTGCTAGAGCTATTAGTAAAGCGGGGAAAAGGCATAAATGGGTTCCAGCGGTTGTGGATGGAAAGAAAGTGAAGGTAAGACACACTATTCCAGTGACTGTTAATCTTAATTCTCAATCGAGAACACAATCAAATCAAAGCAGTATTAGAAATATGTCTGGCAACTTTTAAATGAGTACTAGCATCATTGCTATTTCTTCAATAAATCGAAAAGACTGAAGAGCCCTTTAAAGGGGCTCTTTTGTATTTCTCTACGCTGATCAAGCCCCCCCTTTTAAAAACCTAACCTCTCGTTGTAATTTCTCGATACGATCGATCAAATTCTGTACGACTTCGATACCCTGCACGTTAAGTTCTAGTTCATAATGCCAGTTTGAGAAGCGTTCTATCTGTGGTATTTGCTCCTCTTCAATAAACTCCGTTTCCTCTTCGATGATAATTTCAATCAGGCCATTCTGGTGCAATTCCTGAATAAAAGTCCGTTCAATCTTATTCGATCGGCAGATATCAATCACCTTAAATAATGTCTTTTCCATAGCTTACTTTGTTGAGTCTGCAAATTGTTGAACAAGTTTCTTTTGTTCATCAGTCAAATTTGTCGGAAGTTTCACGTGAACCTTAGCATATAAATCGCCAAACTCACCATCCTTTTTATAAACCGGATATCCCTTACCTTTTAAACGTATCTTTGCTCCGTTTTGTGTTTCTGCCTTAATCTTTACGTTGATTTTGCCCGTCAGGGTATTTACGATGGTCTCTCCACCTAATAGCGCCGTCGCTAAATCAATGGATATATTGGTATAAAGATCATTCCCCTTCCGTTGGAAATTAGGGTCCGCTTTAATGCTGAACGTGATGTATAAGTCGCCGTTTGGCCCGCCATTCATTCCTTCGCCGCCCTGACCTTTCAACCGAATCTTCTGTCCGTCTTCCACGCCCGCCGGGATCGTGATACGAATATTCTTTCCATTCACAGTGAAGGTCTGCTGATGCGTCTGCGAAGCTTGCAAAAGAGTCAATTCTAAACTTGTGTTATAGTCTTGCCCCCTAAAGCCCGCAGATCTGCGATTGGAGCTGCGCCCCGAAAAGCGACTGCCAAAAAGTTCTTCAAAGAAATCCGAATACTCGCCCGTGTCATAATTACCGTCGTAGTTGAAATCATAGCTCTGGAACGGATTCTGTCCAGCTCGCCCAGCATTCGAACGCGCATACTGCTGCTGCGCCTTTTCATACTCTTCACCATGCTTCCAATTTTCGCCATACTGATCGTATTTCTTACGCTTGTCCGGATCGGTCAGCACTTCGTTGGCCTCATTGATTTCCTGAAATTTCTTCTTAGCCTCCTCGTCATTTGGATTCAAATCAGGATGAAACTTGCGGGCAAGTTTTCTATATGCTTTTTTGATGTCCTCCTGGCTGGCTGTTTTATCCAATCCTAATACTTTATAGTAATCTAAAAACGCCATATATCTAATTGATTTATTTTAAAACTTTCATGTTTCCATCGCAATACCAGCAAGTTTGAGTTCCTTGATGGCCATTGAAAACAGACGCTCTCTTAAAAAACAAGTAGTCTGTGCAATTGTTTCTTTGGGTTGAAATCAAATTTACAACCTTCGTAGGGATTAAAAAAGTCTAAAAAATGAAACAATATAAGATGCCTACTGTTGATTAATAAAAAGCTGAAGCTATGAACACGAATAGACTTTCAAAGGCGATGGAAACATCGCTGATTAAACAGATGACAAAAGAAAACCAAGCCTCACAGATTTATTTGGCTTTGGGGATTTGGGCCGATACAAAAGGTTATGGTGGTATTGCAAATTTTCTTTTCCGTCATGCGCAGGAAGAGCGGAATCATATGATCAAGATTATGATGTACATTCTGGAGCGTGGGGGAGAGCCAAAGGTGGAAGCGGTCGAGGCACCAAGCAAATTGCCGAAAACAATTACCGAATGTTTCGATATGGTTTTCGAGCATGAGGTGGATAATACCAATGCTATCTACAATCTGGTTAATCAGTCGATGGATGAAAAGGATTGGGCAACTTGGAACTTTGCGCAGTGGTTTGTGAAGGAGCAGATTGAAGAAGAAAAACTAGCGCTTCAATTAATCGATAAATTGAAGATTGCGGGTGGCGATCGCGCAACAGATGAGTCGCTATTCTCTTTGGATAAATTCTTAGAAAACGCACCGGATGAAGTGACTTTATCCAGAGAGTCGACTGCTGATAATCCAGAATAAAGAAGTTCTATATTAATCTTAATAATAGGGTTGGGCGCTTGCGTCCAACCCTATGCTTTTTAAAGACTATTAAACAAATTTATCAATCTACTGATAAGTCGGATGATAAGATGAGGGTTCATAGCTATTGTTTTTTGACGTTTCGCTCGTTGTAGTAATCCGTATTTCCGGTCAATGTAAGTTTCCCGAAGGTCTTCAATCCTGCGGGATGAATAATATTACTGCGACCCTCTAATGCAATGTTCGCCGTATCGGCAACATTTGATTCTATCAAATCTAAGCGTGCGTTATTAAGAGTGGCGTCGAATGTAGCGAATGATAGACCTTCCAAACGAATAATGGATTTTTCCATTCCTAGCAGTTTGAACTTTGGGTCTAAATTATTTCGATTGTCGGTCGCCCCCCGAAGATCTACCTGAGCGCCTTTGCCCACGGTTACTTTGCTGAGACCGTAGAACACGCTGTCCGCCGAATGGATAGAAAGGGTGCCTCTGATATTGTTTAACGCAATGGTTTTGATGGATAAACTATCCACATCAATCTCAAAATTATCTGTACTCAGACCGCTCAGCGTGATCACCATCGTGTTTCCTTCGACAACAGAGTTTATTTCTTTTTTATAATAATAATTTGACATAGAAATCTCGTTTCTCCCGTTCTCTGTGACACGCACGAAGGTGTGGTTTTTCAAGCCCTTGCCGTTGATCACAATATGTTTAATGTTGCCAAGAGAAATCGGCTCTGCCGTTTCAGGCTCGCCAAAGCGCATCATAAAGGCTGAAATTGGATCCGCCGGTTCCTTTGTAATCTTGTCTTTAACAAGGATGCGACCTGTTATCGGGCGAAAAATAAAAAAGCAAAGGAATAAGGTTAACCCTGTGACGATAATTATAATGGTGGACTTTTTCATAATTCTATAGCGTTATATAAGGCGGTTATTTCATCGATTGATATGTTTAACAATTTTGCTGTCTGCAAAAATCGTGGCGCTTCTTGTTCCAGAAAGCTTTCTTTCCGTAGGCCGATAATTCGGTCTTGAGCGTCTTCTGCAACAAAAAAACCTAAGCCTCTTTTATTGAAGATGATTTCATCCTGTTGCAGTTTTTCGTAAGACCGCATGATGGTATTCGGGTTTACCTCCAAAGTTGCGCCCAGGTCGCGAACTGAGAGGATTTTTTCCCCAGCGGCCCATTCCTTTTTCAGAATCTTTTCCATCACTAGATCGATGATCTGTTGATAGATGGGTTTATCATTTGTAAACTGCATTTAAACCTCCTTCTCTTTTAATAAAAAATAAAAACCCACGTAACATGCTATTGATGCTAATAAATAAAGGATAATCGGGAATAGCTCTACATAGGATTCGTTGTTGATATAGTAGGGATGGCCGGACCATACCTTGTTCAGGAAGTAGATACCGATAGTCATTAAGACCGTGATAATTCCTATAAATTTCAGTAGGCTATATTTTCTGAAATAGAGAAGAGCATATAGATGCAGTGGCAACAAGACAAAAAAGAATAACCCAATCTTCATTAAGGGGTAATTAATGTTGGCGTTATTTAGTATGCTGTTTTCACGTATTCCTTCGTATAGATAACCCAATTTATCAAACGCTTCTGTACATACCTCTAGATAGCGACTTTGAAAATAAACTTGTGTCAAATAGTTTAGCAAAATAATGATCAATAGGTTCGCTACGTAAATGATTGCCGCTGTAATCAAATACGATAAAAACCGTTGAGCAGGACTTACCGGAAGGGTCAGTTCATAGAATCTATAGTACAATTTCTGAAGTAATAGTAGATGTACTAACGGTAATACGAATACAAGGACAATGCTGGGTTCGAAATAAGAATAGCCTGCCAATTGCATAGCAGCATTGTAATCTACAATTCCCGCGTCGCTGATTGTAGCTTCCATCAACTCAAATGAATGGTTCCAGGTCAGCAAGAATAACCCAACAAATCCAATTATTGCAAGCAATGGAATGGAGATTAGCAAGTACCGATTACCTAATAAGATGGTTTTTGAATATAATAGGGAGGTTCTCATAGTTCTACAGTTTGGTTTGATTGAGTAAAAGCATTAAACAGGAATTCAATATCGAGTTTTGCCTCGTTTGGCGCCGTCGTTTTAACAAGATGGACTGCTCCATCAAATTCCTGTTGGCTATAGACAATTTCATCTTCCGGTTCCGGGGTTCTTGTGATGCTATATTCTTTTGATAAGTCAAATAGGTTCGCATCGATAAGTAGCTTGCCCTCGTTTAAGATCAGCAGATGGTCGAACAGATTATCGACGTCTCGAATTTGGTGGGTAGCAATCACAAAGATCTTTTCAGTCGACATTGACTTGGCCAACAATTTTCTGAAGATTCCCTTAGAAGGAATATCAAGGCCATTGCTTGGTTCGTCCATCAGCAATACCGACGTGTTGCAGGCTAATGCAAAGGCGAGATGCACTTTGCGATGTTGGCCTAAAGACAGTCCTCGTAAACCATTTTCGATAGGAATATTGAATGACTTCAGGTTGTTGATATATTCCTGATGGTCATATCTGGTATAGAAAGCTCCATATATCTTTCCGAAAGCTTCAATATTCATGTCAGGTAGCTTGCTGCTGTCAGCTAAGTAGAACACCTCGTTATAATATGCCGCAGAACGATCAGCGCTCTTCAATGTTCCGAAAAACACATTCCCCTCTTTTGGCAGTAATAAACCGACCATCAATTTTAACAAAGTTGTTTTGCCTTCGCCGTTCAAACCTAAAAGTCCGTAGATATGACCGGGTTTTAGCGTTGTGCTGATTTCCTCTAGCACCCGCTTCCTCTTTTTGTAGGAATAAGATAGTGATTTGATGCTCAACATAATTTAAGTTTTAGTGTATTAATGAACTAATACACTACAAATGTAAAAAATGAATTTGTAAATGCAAGAAGAAAATAAAAATAATGTAGTGAAACAGCTTGTTTCAGGATGAAAGAACGCATCTAACTATCAACGTTCAGTCAATGACCTTTAAATGCCAATATAAAGCCCAATCAAACCCAATCCCGAGCGCTTATGATTTGGGTTTGTATTGGGTTTGAAAGGGTTTTAAAAGGGCTTTACGTCGAAGAAGTTTCGAAAAGGTCTTATACAAAACAGAATCAATATATCGGCTAAATGAAAACAATAATGCAAACAACTATATAGGCAGTAAATAGGACGAAAGCGTAGAGCCCTTTCACTAAAGGGCTCCCACTATGTATTCCAAAATGCCTTCCTATATTGATCCCTATCACGTATTCCACATTGTATTCCAAAACGTAATTCCTCTACCGAGTCCTCGATGAATTCCATAGTGTACTCCATGTTGGGATCCAACGACGGCTCCAACCACGCATTCCACATAGCATTCCCCTTTGCATTAAAATTATAGGCAAAAAAAAATCCAGCATGATTGCATGCTGGACTGTATCGTTATAGAGATTTTCCTATCGCGAGTCTAAAGACAACCCAACAGGTGTTGATGCACCATTGCGATAAGAGAATTCGCTATCTGGTTTGCTGTCTCCTTCGGCCGTTTTTAAGAAACGATATACTTTCTTAGCTCCTGGATCGGCAACATACAGATATTTAGAGTTTTCTTTGAAATCTAGGGCGACATCTGACGGACGTATCAATCCGGTATTTGGACCGGTGATGATGCGCGTAGGAGTAATATTGCCACCATTTTTTGCTAACTCAGAAAAGTTTTCAAATAGAAGGATTCTCCCGGTTGATGTGGTTCCTGATGTCGTATAGTCGGTTAATGCTAGGGTATTGTTTACCGTGTCAAGCGACATCCCTTGAATATTGTGCGTATCCGCAATACGAAGGGATCTCGTAGGTTTAACATCGTTGTAGAGTGTATCTGTTCTGCGAGAAATTAGTCCTTCATAAATATCGACCCCACCGTTCGTTCCGTTTCGAGATACATAAATGATGTTGTTGTGAATGGCAAGTGCCCACGGCAAGAGCTCGTCTTCAATGATGAAACGGCGCGACACTTTCATATACCCCGTTCTATTCTTCGGTATATCGTATGATATGATTGTCGATGAAGAAACATCTATACCGAATAGTACATCTACGCTGGGATAATATACTAAGCCTGTTACTTTATTGGCATGTTTGTTATCGATCTTTCCATTATTAGCTAGGTTGCCTTCGGGGCCTACCATAAAGATCTGTAAGCTCGTGTCGGATACAACTTGATTAATAGAGCTCATAAATACACGCTGCGCGGCAGGACTGAAGCTGATCGCATTGCCTCCGAAAGTACGGGATTGAAATGGCTGAAAGTTATTAACATCGGCAAAATTTGTCGAGTCTGCTCGTTTGATCACGCCAATGTTGGTAGGGCTCGCTACTTGCGGATTGGTAGAATAATCAGAGAATGAGATATACAATCTAGAAAAATCTCTATTTACGAAAGGTTCGTCATCATCACGCTCGCAAGCAACAATTCCGATTAGTGTTGTTATCATAGCTAGCGCGAAAATCCATCTTAAGTTCATGTTTCTTTATTTTATTACAAATGTAAAAATTTATCGCTATTCAGGCGCAGATGGAAGCGTCAAGAAATGTTAATTTGATTAAATAAAGGTATTTATGTAACATTGCATGATTGAATTGAATGCAATGGATAATAAAGAATTTGTAAGGGAGAAGTTGGAATTACCCAACGAAGGGAAGAAACTATTGCTACATTCCTGCTGTGCACCATGTTCGGGGGAAGTGATGGAAGCGCTGGTTGCTTCGGACATTGAATTTACGATCTATTTTTACAACCCCAACATCCATCCACGCAAGGAATATGATTTACGCAAAGAAGAGAACATTCGATTTGCGGAAAAGCATAATATTCCCTTTATCGACGCGGACTATGATGTAGACCATTGGTTTGAACTTGCTAAAGGTATGGAAAACGAGCCAGAGCGCGGTATTCGTTGCACGATGTGCTTTGATATGCGCTTTGAGAAGACTGCGGAGTATGCCGCGGCGCATGGCTTCGATGTTATTTCCAGTTCCTTAGGTATTTCGCGTTGGAAAACGATGAGCCAGATTAATGATTGTGGGGTTCGTGCAGCGTCGCGTTATCCTGACATGGAATACTGGACCTTTAATTGGCGTAAAAAAGGAGGCTCGGCGCGTATGCTAGAAATCAGCAAGCGCGAACGCTTCTATATGCAGGAATACTGTGGTTGTGCCTACTCGCTTCGCGACACGAATAAGTGGCGTATGGCGAATAATCGCGATAAAATAGAATTAGGAAAAAACTATTACGAATAGGTATAAGGATTTTTTAAAATAAATTTCGTTTATACTTTATTAATCGTTATTTTTGCAGGCTCAAATGCAGGATTGTGAAGTATCTAAAAAAATATAGAATACCATTTTCAGGTCTTTCGACAGGTAAACACAGTTTTGACTTTGAAGTAGATGAGAAGTTCTTTGCTTGTTACGAACATTCCTTGATAAAGGAAGGAGACCTAAAAGTTGTAGTTGAACTACAGAAACAGGAGAATATGCTGATTGCCAATTTTGATATCAAAGGCAGCATGAAGCTTACTTGTGACGTTTGTTTATCTCAATTTGACGCTCCGATTCATATTCAAGAGCGCGCTCTGATTAAGTTTTCGGAAGAAGATTGGCAAGACGATACCGAAGAGGTCGTTATGTTATCTAAAAACGATTACGAACTAGACATTGCTCCGTTGCTATATGAATATATCAATGTTGCTGTTCCGCCATACACTAAATGTAGTGAGCAGGGCGAAAACATCAGCTGCGATCCGGAGATGTTGAATATGATTCAAAACGAGCAAGACGAAGAATCATCAATAGCGGACGATGAGAACATCGATCCACGTTGGGAAGCATTAAAAAATATTAAGAATAACTAAAACGAGAAATACGAGATGGCACATCCAAAACGTAAAACTTCTAAATCTAGAAGAGACAAAAGAAGAACACACTATAAAGCTGAGTTACCTAGCTTAACAGTTTGTAAAGAAACTGGCGCGGTTCATACACCACACCGTGCTTACACAGTAGACGGTAATTTATACTACAACGGTAAATTAATTATCGAAAATACTGCTACTGTCTAACGATATCATTCAGAATAAACATCCCAAAAAAGTGTAATATTTTATATTATTCACTTTACTTTGGGATGTTTTTTGCGTATTATTGAATATTCTAAATAATTACGAATGAAGATTGGATTAGACGTATTGGGGGGAGATTATGCACCGGACTCAAATATCAAAGGTGCTATCGAAGCTCAACAATTGCTAGACGAATCTCAACGCATAGTGTTATTTGGCGACGAAGAAGCCACCAAAAAAGCTATTGAAGCGGCGGGATCCGACCCCTCAAAATTTGATTATGTTCATGCTCCTGAAAATATCAGCATGCACGAACATCCAACCAAAGCTATCACACAAAAACCCGATTCATCCATTGCAAAAGGTTTTGAATTATTAAAAAACGGTGAGATAGACTCTTTCTCTTCAGCTGGAAATACCGGAGCCATGTTAGTTGGCGCTATGTTCAGTGTCAAGACCATCCCGGGAGTGCTACGCCCCGCAATTGCTACCAATGTTCCTAAATTAAAAGAAGGATTCGGAATCCTGCTTGATGTTGGTGCAAACGCAGACTGTAAGCCTGAAATGTTGAACCAATTTGCGTTGCTTGGTAGTTTATATGCCGAGCATGTATATGGCATCCCAAGCCCGAAAGTTGGTTTACTAAACATTGGCGAAGAAGAGGAAAAAGGAAATAACCTAACTGTTGCAACTTACCCATTATTAAAAGCAAACAATAAGATCAATTTTATTGGAAACGCAGAAGGCCGTGACTTGTTCACTGATCATGCGGACGTTGTCGTTTGTGATGGTTATACCGGGAATGTGGTTCTAAAACTTGCTGAGTCGTTTTATGTGGTTACCTTGAAAAAAGGGATGAAAGATCCTTTTTTCGATCGCTTTAACTACGAGCAATATGGAGGAAGCCCTATTCTAGGTGTAAATGCTCCAGTTATTATTGGCCATGGTATATCAACTCCTGAGGCTATTAAAAATATGGTTTTATTGTCAAGAGATATGATTGCTTCTCAATTTATCGAGAAGATCAGATCAGCTTTTAATTAATTGATATGTCGAAAATTCATGCGGCGATAACCGCTGTAAATGGTTATGTTCCGGATTATATCCTTACCAACAAAGAGTTGGAAACCATGGTTGATACCAACGACGAGTGGATTGTAAGCCGCACGGGTATCAGCGAGAGAAGAATTCTAAAAGATCCGAATAAAGCGACTTCTGATTTAGCCGTTCCTGCAGTAAAGGGTCTTCTAGAAAAAAGAGGAATCTCTGCAGAGGATATCGAATTGATTATTTTCTGTACCAGTACACCAGATATGTTGTTTCCAGCGACTGCGAATATCCTCGCAGATAAGATTGGAGCAAAAAATGCGTGGGGATATGACCTACAAGCAGCATGTTCGGGTTTCTTATTTGGATTAACTACCGGTGCTCAGTTCATCGAGTCGGGCAAACATAAAAAAGTATTAGTTGTTGGTGGTGATAAGATGTCATCGGTTGTCAACTATACCGATAGAAATACCTGTATTTTATTTGGCGATGGATGTGGATGTGTGTTATTAGAGCCGGATACAGAAGGAAATGGACTTCAGGATTCTATCCTGCGTACTGATGGTTCGGGCGGACAATACCTGAACATTAAAGGTGGTGGTTCATTACACCCCGCGAGCCACGAAACGGTGGATGCAGGATTGCACTATGCTTACCAAGAGGGACGCACAGTATTTAAGTTTGCCGTTACAAATATGGCTGATGTTGCTGCTGAAATTATGGATCGTAACAACCTAACTGCGAATGATGTAGCTTGGTTAGTTCCACATCAGGCAAACAAGCGTATTATTGATGCGACAGCAGAGCGCGCTGGATTGCCAGAAGAAAAAGTAATGGTGAATATCCAGAAATACGGAAATACAACAAGCGCAACGATTCCTATGTGTTTATGGGAATGGGAGAGCAAGTTGAAAAAAGGCGATAATTTAATCCTAGCGGCCTTTGGCGGTGGATTTACTTGGGGTTCCGTTTATTTAAAATGGGCATACTAATCTCCGGGATTTTATTACCTTTACAGTTAACAATTTTTTCACATTAAATAAACTAACCTACTAGCATATGAGTATGGATATTAAACAAATTCAAGATTTAATCAAATTTGTTTCGAAATCGGGTGTTAATGAAGTTTCTATCGAAGAGAAAGATTTCAAGATCACTATTAAAACAAATCAAGAACCAACTTACGTTACAGCTTCAGTTCCTGCAGTAGCGCCAGTTGCGGCTCCAGTAGCGGCAGCACCTGCGGCGGCTCCGGCAACGGCAGCGCCAGTTGCAGCAGCGCCAGCAGCTGATGATGAATCGAAGTATATCACGGTTAAGTCTCCTATCATCGGTACTTTCTACCGTTCTCCAGGTCCGGATAAAGGGTCATTTGTGAATGTTGGTGATGAAATCGCTCCTGGTAAAGTATTGTGTATTGTAGAAGCGATGAAACTTTTCAATGAGATTGAGTCGGAGGTTTCTGGTAAAATCGTGAAAATCTTAGTTAATGATGCACAACCTGTGGAATACGATCAACCATTATTCTTGGTAGATCCTAGCTAATCTGTCGTCTGCTCGCAGACATTATTGCTCAGGATTAAAGTATTACATCATTCAGAACTATGTTTAAAAAAATATTAATTGCCAATAGGGGCGAGATCGCATTAAGAATTATCCGAACGTGTAAAGAGATGGGTATTCAAAGTGTTGCGGTATATTCTACCGCAGACCGCGATAGTCTGCATGTACGTTTTGCAGACGAAGCAGTTTGTATCGGTCCGCCAGCAAGTAAAGATTCCTATTTAAATATTCCTAATATCATTGCAGCTGCAGAATTAACAAATGCAGATGCTATTCACCCAGGCTACGGTTTCCTTTCGGAAAACGCGAAGTTCTCTGCTATCTGTGCGGAATACGGTATCAAATTTATTGGTGCTACCGCAGAGCAGATCGAAAAAATGGGTGATAAGGCTTCGGCAAAAGAAACGATGAAGCAAGCAGGTGTTCCAACGGTTCCGGGTTCGGATGGTTTGGTGCCTGATGTGAAAACGGGACTTAAGCTTGCCAACGACATGGGCTATCCTATCATTTTGAAAGCTACTGCCGGTGGTGGTGGTCGTGGTATGCGCATCGTATGGAAAGATGAAGAGTTTGAACCAGCATGGGATTCAGCTCGTCAAGAAGCTGGTGCCGCATTCGGAAACGACGGTATCTATTTGGAGAAATATGTGGAAGACCCACGTCATATCGAGATCCAGGTGATCGGAGATCAATATGGAACAGTATGTCACCTTTCGGAGCGTGATTGTTCTATCCAACGTCGTCACCAAAAATTGGTAGAGGAAGCTCCATCTCCATTTATTACGCCAGAGTTGCGTGCTAAAATGGGCGAAGCAGCTATCAAAGGTGCAATGGCAGTGAAGTATGAGGGTGCGGGTACTATCGAGTTTTTGGTAGACAAACACCGTAATTTCTACTTTATGGAAATGAATACGCGTATTCAAGTAGAGCACCCGGTAACTGAAGAAGTAATCAACTTCGATTTAATTAAAGAACAAATTAAGGTAGCAGCAGGTATTCCTATTTCAGGAAAGAGCTATGAGCCAACCATGCATGCTATCGAGTGTCGTATCAATGCGGAAGATCCTTTTAATAATTTCCGTCCGTCGCCAGGGAAGATTACGAACTTCCACTCTCCAGGAGGTCATGGCGTTCGTGTAGATACGCACGTATATTCTGGATATACTATTCCACCGAACTACGATTCGATGATTGCGAAATTAATTTGTGTGGCACAGACTCGCGAAGAGGCGCTTAACACAATGGAACGCGCATTGAGCGAATTTGTAATCGAGGGTGTGAAAACAACAATTCCACTTCACCTACGTCTAATGCGTGATCCTAACTTTAGAGCTGGTAATTTTACCACTAAATTTATGGAGACTTTCGACCTGACGCAGTATCCTGATGAGGAAGTTGTATAAAATTTATTTTACATAAGCAAAACATGCCATTCTTCTTGCGAAGAATGGTATTTTTGTTTTCTTACGAACAATTTACACGTATATAAACTTACATGTCCAAGAATCTAAAATTAATCGAAGCTATAAAGAACAAAGGCAAGAATATTGAATCGGAGATGTCTTTCTTTGATCATCTTGAGGTACTTCGTTGGCATATTATCCGTGCGGTAATCGCGGTTACTATTTTTGCTATTTTATCTTTCACCTTTTATGATTTTGTCTTCAACGAAATCATCATGGGGCCAAAGAATCTGGATTTCTGGACTTACCGTATGATGTGTAAAGTAGGGGATGCGCTTAACTTAGCCGGTTTCTGCGTGGAAAAAATTCCCTTCAATATCATTAACACCGAGTTAGCCGGGCAGTTTATGCTTCAGATCAACTCCTGTTTACTAATGGCGGTAGCCTTGGGCTTCCCTTATTTATTGTTTGAGGTTTGGCTTTTTATCAAACCCGCATTGACGGATATTGAGCGTAAATCGGCGCGTGGTTTCGTATTCTATGCGACGATACTTTTTATTATCGGAGCTTTATTTGGATACTATATCGTAGTTCCTTTATCGGTGAACTTCTTAGCAAACGTATCCTTAAGTGAGGAAATCACGAATCAAATTACGATTGACTCCTATCTATCTACTATCGCGACTTTAACTTTGGGCTGTGGGATTATCTTCCTTCTTCCCATCTTAATATTTATTTTATCGAAGATTGGTATCATGACTCCAGAGTTCATGCGTGCTAGTCGTCGTTACGCTATTGTGATTATCTTAGTTATTGCTGCAATCATTACTCCAACGGCAGATGTCATTACCCTATTGACGGTTTCTGCGCCTATGTTCATTTTATATGAATTGAGTATTATGGTTTCGGCGAATGTAAAACGAGCGAAAGAACAAGCGGAAAAAGAATTCTATAACAGTTAATAACATATCATGTCAAAAAAAATTGCAATTGGTGGAGATCATGCTGGTTTTGAATATAAAGCAGCGATCATTGAATTTTTACAGGAATTAGGTTATACCGTTCAAGACTTCGGTACCTATTCTACAGATTCAGTTGATTACCCTGATTTTGCTCACCCTGTGGCGAGCAGCGTTGAAGATCAGTCGAATGATATGGGTATCCTGATTTGCGGTTCGGCGAATGGCGTTGCTATTACAGCAAACAAACACCAAGGAATTCGTGCAGCAATCTGTTGGTTGGAGGAAATCTCTGCATTAGCACGTCAGCATAACAATGCAAACGTTGTTTGTGTTCCAGCACGTTTCATTGATTTAGATCTTGCGAAGCGCATCGTAAAAACGTTTTTAACTACCGACTTTGAAGGCGGTCGTCATGAGAACCGAGTGAACAAAATCGCTTGTTCCTAATCCATTATTTAAATCATAGATTATGAGGAAATATTTAGTACTGTCATTCTTGCTACCGGCAATGTTCAGTTGCTCGATGGCACAGAATCCTACACAAAGTAAATATGCTGAGCTATTAACTGTAGAATCGGCAAAAGCCCATTTGACGACGCTGACGTCTAAAGAATATGCAGGACGTGGCACCGGACAAGAGGGTGGTCAGAAAGCAGCAGAATATATTGCTAACACCTTCAAAGAACTTGGTTTAAAGCCTGCAGTGAATGGTTCATACTTTCAACCTGTCGCTTTAGAAAAGTCTTCGTATGCGGTTGAGCAATTCAAGATCAATACGCACGAATTCACCAATGGAAAGGATTTCTTCGTTCAGGGGTCGAATGATCTAGCGTGCTTTGATGCCAATGAGATTGTATTTGTAGGCTATGGTATTCAATCGGAGAAGTACAATGATTTAAAAGGTCTTGACATTGCTGGAAAGATAGTGATGTTCATCAGCGATGGAGAGCCAACGGATAATAACGGAAACTCGCTCATAACTGGTACTAAAAACCAATCGGAGTGGGCTACAAGCCGCTTTAAGAAAGCACAAGAATTGATGAAGTTGAAGCCGAAGCTTATTATTGCTACCGGCAAACAGACTTCTGATATGATTGCTCGCTTTGGAGGTCGCTTAACAGGCGGTCGCTTCATGTTGCGCTCTGAGGAAAAGAAGAGTCAATCTACAGGCAGCACAGCAGCTCCAGTAGTGAATATCACATTAGAGACAGCGAACCAAGTCTTAGCGGCAAAGAAAACTACGGTTGAGAAAGCGCTTGCAAAGATAAACACTTCTAAGAAACCGAACTCTTTCGTTGTCAAAGCTGATGTGAAAGCGAAGATGGGCGTAAAGGCAGAAGAGTTCAATGATCCAAACGTATTGGGCGTAATTGAGGGAACAGATAAGAAGGATGAGATTGTAATTATCTCTGGCCACTACGATCACGATGGTATTCTACCTGACGGAACGTTCTTCCCTGGTGCTGATGATAACGGTTCAGGTACTGTAGGTGTTTTAGAGTTAGCGAAAGCTTTTGCTGCAGCTAAAAAAGACGGACATGGACCTAGAAGAACGATTCTTTTCATGGGCTTTGCAGCTGAAGAAAAAGGCTTATTAGGTTCTAGCTACTATTCAGAACACCCTATATTCCCATTAGCAAATACCGTTACTTGTTTGAATATGGATATGATCGGTCGTATCGATGACAAGCACCTAGCAGGAAATCACAATTATATCCATGCCATTGGTTCGGATATGTTGAGCAGCGAGCTGAAAGCGATCAACGAGGAAGCAAATAAGACCTATACGCAAATGGAATTGGACTACATGTATGATGATCCTAAGGATCCGATGCGTATTTACTACCGCTCAGATCAATATAACTTAGCAAAGCATGGTATTCCTGTAATCTTCTTCTTCTCGGGCTTGCACCCAGATTATCATACACCAAACGATACGGTTGATCGTATCGATTTCAATATGATGACCAAACGTGAGAAACTAGTATTCCACACAGCATGGGAAATTGCAAACCGTGATAACAGACTAGTAGTCGATAAAAAGCCAGAGGCTTTATAAATTAGATATTAGACATTAGATTTTAGATATTAGAGTAGGGCGCCGATAAGGCGCCCTTTTTTATGTGGATTGTTCTTGTTTGAAATGGTCGGAAAGGGAGGAAAGTTTGTTTAAGTCGGTAGAGGAAGGAAGCGTAAAGGGCATAGACATATTGTCTTTGAACGATCAAAGGAAGAATTTAAGGGTAGTCAGGATCGGGTCTGAAGTCTAATATCTTAAGTCTGAAGTCTAATATCTAATTTCTGTTCTGAAGCTGGAAAGAAAAGACTAAGCGATGGCCATGATCCTGCTCATCCTAAAATCCTTCCTTTCCTGTTTCAAGACAATGCTCTAATATCTAAAATCTTATATCTAAAGTCTAGTATCTAATCTTCAAGTAATCCCAGCAATAGCTCGATGTCCATGCGTTTTTCAGCGTTATCGATATATTCGTATGCAGCGACGAGGTTCCGTAGCACACGCTTGACGATGGCTAAGTTGTCGCAGGGTAGGGTGTATTCTTCAGAAAGGGGAAGATTTAGCTGTCGTAGGAAGGCAAATATATCTTCTTCGCGCATGATTTGCCCGCGATTGAATACATTGATGTAAAAAGCTACCTTATCGTTGTCTTGGCTATCCATAAAGGCGAGGACAAAATGCTTCGGTAAGTTTACTCCGTAAATTGGTATATCTAATTTCTGAGCAACAAGGGCATAGATACAAGCAAGGCTAATTGGATTGCCTTTTTTAGTTTCGAGCACCTTGTGGATAAAAGAATTCTGCGGGTCATGGTAACTAGAGGTATTTCCTGACAGTCCGAATTCTCGGAAGATAATATTATTTAGGAGTTTGACCTGTTCCAATGGGCTCATGTCGTACATCAAATGGTACCAGGCATTGCGTCGTAATTCTGCCAGCTGGTAGTACACCTGATCTTCGTTGAGATTGGGATATTGGTAGCGGTTGATAATCAATAGACCTTCAAGAAGATCTTCCTGATTGTTTAATTTCCAGAGTTGTAAATCGTTCTTAACCTGATCGAATTGTATTTTATGGATGATATTTTCGATTCGGCTTTGCGAGAGTGGGTCGAATGAGGATTCCCATGAGCTTTCCAATAAAGGAATTACTTCCGGTCCACAGGTAATGAGTTTATGTTCAATTTCCTGAAAGATTCCTTTATCCGGGTCATCCAATAAGGATATAAGTGCCTTTATTTCCTTCTCATTCACAATTAAATTTAAGGAAATAAAGACATATATACAAGAATGGCTTAACGCTTTACGATCTGACCGTCGAGTAAGTCGATTATTCTTTTGCCATATTCGGCGTTTTTCTCTGAGTGTGTCACTTGGATAATCGTCACGCCATCATTATTCAATTGCTTGAACAATTCCATGATTTCTTCGCCTTGTTTGGAGTTTAGATTTCCCGTAGGCTCATCTGCTAGGAGCAATTTGGGTGAGCCAGCTAATGCACGTGCAATACCTACAATCTGTTGCTGACCACCGGATAGCTGTGCTGGAAACAAGTCTTTCTTGCCAACGATGTTGAAGCGATCCAGCATGTCGCTGACGATGGCTTTACGTTCCGAAGAGGACATGTTTTTATATATAAGTGGGGTTTCAATATTCTCATAAACTGTTAATTCATCGATTAGATGGTACGATTGAAAGACATAGCCAATATGTGATTGAAATAGCTGATTACGCTTCTTGGCTTTCATTGCCAAGACATCTTCGTCCATAAAGAAGTACTTTCCTTCATTAGGCTCGTCGAGCATGCCGATGACATTTAATAGTGTCGATTTTCCAGATCCTGAAGGTCCCATAATGGAGATAAAATCGCCCTCTTCGATCTCTAAATTGATGTCTTTGAGTACAAAAGATTTTGTACTTCCTAGGTTATACCATTTGAATATGTTTTCTAGACGAATCATTTTGTAGTAGTTAGTATTTAGTACTTAGTCGTTAGACCTATGTTTGTTATTTTTTTATTTTGTTCTCTTTATTTGTCCTGCTTCGAACAGTCTCAATCCAATTTCGAACAATTGATACTTGCTCTCCCACTTTGCTCTAATGTCTTATGTCTTAGATCTAAAATCTAAGTTATTCATCTCTTAAGCTGTCTACCGGGTTTGCCTTTGCGGCTTTAATCGCATGGGATCCTATCGTCAGGAATGACACCAACAGCGTCATGAGACCAGCTAAAACGAATACCCACCAGTCCATGTTGGTATGATAAGCGAAGTTTCCTAACCATTTATTCATTGCCAGAAATCCTAAAGGTACGGCTAATAGAAATGCAATGCAGATTAGGCTGATAAAATCGCTGGTCAACATCCTGACAATTTTGCCAATAGAGGCACCTAATACCTTGCGTATGCCGATCTCTTTAACACGTTTCTGTGTGGCATATGCTGATAATGCGAATAATCCGATGCAGGCAATACTGATGGTAATGACGGCGAAGAGCTGCATGATCTTAGTGGTTTGCTGCTCCTGCTGATATAATTTAGCATAATCATCGTCTAAGAAATGGTATTCAAATGTGCTATTCGGTTTCATTGATTTCCATACCATTTCAATTTCTGCGAGCGCTTGTCTGCTGTCGGCTTGATCCTGTATTTTAACGAATATATTTCCAAAGTAGTTGTATTCAGGGAATAATACGACAGGCTTTACCTCGTCGCGGAGCGATGCAAAGTTGAAGTTGTCGACCACTGTTTTGATATTTCCTTTGCGACCGTTGAGGACTAATCTTTTTCCGATAGCCTGTTCTGGAGTCCAGCCTAAGTTCTGCGCTGCAAGCTTATTGATTACAAATGCTACCGAACGGTGGTCGGATGTATCTCTTGCTTTCAGAATATCGGCATCCGTTAGGGTTTCTCCAGCTAATACCGGTATCTCGAATACCGACAAGAAATCCTTTTCAATAGGAATAGCAGTAATACTTAAAGAGAAATCATCGGCCTTTCCTTCGGCTTCAGTAATGGTATATCCACCCTGTATGTCTACAGGGGAATCATAGGACGCAGATACCGATTTTATTGTATTCTTTCCGAGCAACATCGTCTTCATCGTTTCCCTTTCTTGCTGGCTCCATACGTCTCCATCCAATACAACAATGCGCTCTCGGTTCAAGCCCGTATCCGTATTTTGCAGGAACTGCATCTGTTTGTAAGCGAAGAATGTACAGATGACCAAAAAGATGGAGACGGTATATTGGATAGTTATCAGAACATTGCCGATGTTGAATTTTGAAGATCGCGTAGAGAGTTTAGCCTTCAGTGCTTTTATAGGTCTGTATTGTGCTATCAACCATGCCGGCCATCCGCTAGCTAATAGCGATAGCGTGATGAAGAATACAATGATTGCGACAAAGAATAATGGTTCTTTCCATACTCGCAACTGCATTTCGGAACCTAGGTATTCGGCAAAAAACGGAAACAATAAATAGGCAAATACAAAGCCGATCACTAGACTGATGAATACCATCAAACTACCCTCAAAAAGGAACTGTTTGAAGATTGTGTCTTTACGCGCGCCTAATACTTTTTTAACTCCAATTTCTTTTGCTCTTTCGGTCGCCTGAGCGAGAGAGAGGTTCATGAAGTTAATGCAGGAGATTAGCAATAGGGCGAGGGCAAGACAGGCAAATACGTAGATATAGACTATCTGTCCGGAACCTGCAGCCTTGGAATGCAGATGTAACCTAGGCAGGCTTTCCATATTCGTTTTGATGGAAAATCCGTTGGTGAAAGCCTCTTTGAACATTTCCTCGATGCGGGTGTTGAATTTCTTTTCAAGCGCACTGAGTTGACTTGGATCTTTTAATAGAATAAATGTCACATCATTTGCCGCTCCCCAATCTTCCTGCTTATAGCGTTCTAGCCCAACGTTAGATAAAAGGCCAGTGAACTGGACTTCCGAGTAGGTAGGGGGATTGTCAATCACTGCTGTCACAATTCGGTCGGTATCATCAATTCGCAGTGTTTTGCCAATGGGATCTGCATTCTGGAAATATTTATCAGCAAGATCTTTTGTTAGAATAATAGCATTTGGGTTAGCAAGTGGAGTATTGGCATCTCCGGCGATAACAGGATAGTCGAATACTTCCAGAAATTCACGGTCTACAAACTTAAGTTTGCTTTCCTTCACCCAGTCATTTCCTTTTCTAACCAATGCTGCATCGTTATACTGATAAACACGCACGGCTTTTTCGACCTCCGGAAACTCACGCATCAATAAGGGCGCAACGGCTGTAGGAGTAACACTGCTTTGTTGGAATTCGTTGCTTTCTCCCGATTTAAATGCCGCACTCACCAACGCTATCCGCTCTGAGTTCCCCAAGAACCTGTCGTAGTTAGCCTCATGATAGATATATCCTGCTAATAATAAGAAGCATGTTATTCCTAAGCTAAATCCAAGGATGTTGATCAATGAAAAACCTCTGTTTTTCCTGATATTTCGGAATACTGTTTTTAGATACATATATGTTAGATATTAGACATAAGATATTAGACTTTAGAGCTTGACGACGGTATTATCCGAGTTGCAATGGCTTTGCTAATATTGTAATGTGTTGGTTTATAGTGTTTTTGTCTTATTTTGTTCTCTTTGTTCGTTCATTTTCGAACAGTCTCAGTCCAATTTCGAACACTAGATACTTGCTGTTTCACTATGCTCTAATGTCTAATGTCTTAGATCTAAAGTCTAAATTATTCATCCCTCAAGCTATCCACCGGATTGACGCGCGCCGCTTTATAGGTTTGCCAAGCGATGGTAAGCATGGCGAAAGCCAGTGCGATCAGCCCTGCTAGGGCAGGCATCCACCATTTAATTTCAATTCGGAAGGCGAAGCTTTGCAACCATTTCTTCATCGCTATCCAAGCGATAGGTGCGGCGATTAGGAAGGCGATACTGATCAGCTTGATAAAGTTTTTGGACAGCAATAGAATGATATTGCTGATCGAGGATCCTAATACTTTACGTATTCCGATCTCTTTAATCTTTCCATTGATCAGAAGCACAGTCAGGGCGAATAACCCGAGACAAGAGATAACGATAGCTACCGATGCTCCAGTAATCACTATTTTCCCAAAACGTCGGTCGTTCTTATATAGATTTTGCGTATTCTCGTCGAGATAACTTGCGTCAATATTGGAGCGTGGATTGACATTTTTCCAGATGGACTCAACATTTTCCAGTGTTTTGGCGAGATCATTAGTCTGCACGCGAACAAAGATATATTGCACAGGGAATATATTGGGATTGACAGACATGGTCAAGGGGCCGACTTGTTGTTTTAAGTCTTGAAAGTTGAAGTTATCGACAATGCCGATTACTGTCGGCGATCCATCCATTCCTAATGGTTTCCCTAATATAGCGTCCTCTCCGCCAACAGCTAATGCCATTTCTTTATTGATAAGCACAGCATTGGTGTCAGTTCCAAAGCTTTTGTTAAAATCTCTACCGGCAATGAGTTTGATATCCAAGGTTTTCAGATAATCATAATCTATCCTTAGGAAGTTCGTGATAATCTCTTTCCCTTCATGATCGAATCCGAATCTGCTCGTCGATGTACTATTGTCCCGTCCTCGACCCAGGTTAATATCTGATCCGCTGACACTTTTTGCCCAAGTTTGGGCAGCTAGTTCAATGCGCATGCGTTCTAATGCTTGTTGACCATCTATACTATTGCCAATAGGAATGCTGACTACCTCGCTCTTGTTAAAGCCCAAAGGTCGGTTCGTAAGGTAGTGCAATTGAAAGCTTATTACAATGGTCGCAATACATAGGATGATAGCGATAGCGAATTGCAATACCGTCAAACTATTCTGCATTGGAGTTGATTTTATCTTTCCCGTGCCTTTAAGACTTTGGATGATATTGGCGCGAGCCATACGGAGGGCAGGATAGCCTCCGGTAATCAATGTCAAAATAAGGAAAGCAGCAAGGAATACAGCGATGTTCACCGGGTCGAAGAGCTGTGCTATCTTAAAGTGGTAGCCTAGCGTCGCATTGTATTCCGGTAATAGTAGCGTGGCGAATAAAATTCCTAAGATCAATCCGATTACACAGATGATAAACGACTCTATCCACAGTTGTTTGAAAAGTTGGAAGGTAGTGCCTCCAATTGTTTTTCTTGTACCAATTTCTTTAATACGGCTTAAGGAGTTTGCTAAAGATAGATTGACAAAGTTAGAACCCGCGATAAACAGGATGAGCCCGGATATTAACAGGAGTATCCAGGGGAATGGCGTTTTTTCTATCGACCCATATTCAACACTTGTTAAATGCAAATCCGACAGCGGGAGCAAATGAATATTGATATAGGCGCCATGTTCATCAGGCTTTGCGCCATCTCTTTTCAACTTGGTAATTTCATCGCTGTAATGTACTTGAGCAAAGGATCTCGAAGCGTCTGCAAATTTCCGATCATCCAATTTGGAAGACTTTACTTTCACTAATAATGTATGATCTTTGTGGGTCCACTCATTCATCCGCTCTTGGTATTGCGGTGATTTTTCAAAGCGCGTTAAACTGTTAAATTGTATGCTAGAGTTCGCTGGAACAGATTTTGTCACGGCGGTGACAACATTATTTTCCCAGGTTCCAGTTTGATTAAATTCGACAGTTTTACTGACAACATCAGTCGTTCCAAACAGTGCAGTCGCGGTGTTTTCGTCAATGACTAGTCCATCAAGATTATCAAGTGCCGTTTTATTCCCAGCAATCAGTTCGAAATCAAACATGGAAAAGAAAGACTGGTCAACATATTTATTATTGCTTCGGAGTTCCTTATCCCCATTTCGCAATAAGATATTGCCGTTTAAAAGCCTGCTAACTTCTTCTACATTAGGAAGCTCTTTTTTCATTAATGGTGCTAATGGCGCAGCAACACTTGTGTTATAGTTAGTACCATTAGCTGTATTGGTCTCTATGTAGACAACACCAATTCGGTCAATATCCTTGTGAAATTTGTCAAAGGATAGCTCGAACATGGCCGTTAAGAATAGAATGGTAGCTGTCGCTATCGCGATAGAGAACCCGAAGATCTGAACAAAAGTCAAGGACTTTGTTTTTAATATAGTGCGAAAGGCTATTTTTAACATTTTGTAGTATTTAGTATTTAGTATTTAGTAGTTAGTATTAAGACCTATAGTTGATGAAACTTATTCATTATTAACCTGCTTAATATTCAATGCTGGTCTAATGTCTAAAATCTAATATCTTATATCTAAAACATTATTCATCTCTCAAGCTGCTCACTGGATTTGCAATTGCGGCCTTTATGGATTGCCAGCTAATGGTCAGCATGGTGATAATGACTGCCAATCCGCCCGTTATAGCGAATACCCACCAAGAAATCTCGGTTCTATAGCTGTAATCAGATAACCAGTTTTTCATGGCATACCAAGCAATTGGAGAAGCTATCAAGAATGCGATAAAGATCAACACGATAAACTCTTTTGATAATAAGCTCGTCACTTGCAGGACCGAGGCTCCCAACACCTTGCGGATTCCGATCTCTTTCGTTCTGTTCTCCGCCATATATGCTGCAAGGCCAAACAACCCGAGACAAGAAATAAGAATAGTGAGGCCCGCAAAGAGAGTTACTAATTTGCCCGTACGTTCGGCAGAGGCAACTTTGTAAGCATAGTCTTCATCGGTGAAATCATAAACAAACTCATAATCCGGATTTAACTTCTTCAAGACCTGTTCGATCTTGTTCAGACTTTCTTTCGTCTCAAATCTATCGGAGAGTTTCATATGTATCGTCGTCGCATAATACGCACGCGGTCCACAGATCATCATAGGTTCAATCTTATCGACAAAAGGCGATCCAAACACAAAGTCGTTTACAATGCCGACGATTTTATAGTTCGCTTCTTTATAACCCACATGATTGATCAGTTTACCGATAGGGTCCTTTATACGCATCGCCTTAATGGCCGCCTCATTCAATAATATAGCACTAGTATCCGTTGGGAATTTATTGACGTCGATATCGCGACCTTCGACAATCTTCAAGCCCATCGTCTTCGCAAAGTCGGCATCCGTTCCAAATTTTACGAATACGGTCTGCTCGTCCTGTTTCGTGCTGCCATCCCATTCTAGCCCCCATTGATCGCTCCACTTTTGTGTTATAGGGCTCAGACTCTTGGTCATCGAGCTAACTGCTCCGGTATTTAATATTTCATTTTTTATCAAATCATAATTCGAACGTATTTTTCCTTCCATCGGTACAGCAATTAACTGCTCCCTGTCATATCCCGCATCGCGGTCTAGTGCATAGCGTATTTGGTTGTAAATAATAATCGTGGAAATAATCAATGTAATTGCAAAGGTAAATTGGATAACAACCAAGACTTTTCGCGCAGAGACAGTACTTCTTGCGGACTTAAATGTACCTTTCAATACTTTAACAGGATTAAAGGAGGATAGGAAGAAGGCTGGATAGCTACCGGCCAAAAGTCCCGTAAACAAAATGAAAGCAATACTAAGCAACCAAAACCCTGGCTCTTGTATTGGTACAATCAGTTTCCCGCCAACTAATTGGCTATAATGTGGAAGGGCCAAATAAACGAGTGCCAGTGCAATGAGGAAGGACACGAAGCTTAAGAACACACTCTCGAAAATAAACTGCAGTATCAATCCCATTTTCGTCACGCCTACAACCTTGCGGATCCCCACTTCTTTCGCACGCTTTTCACTCTTAGCTGTACTCAGGTTCATAAAGTTGATGCATGCAATTAGCAGTATGAAGCCGGCAATGGCGGTAAACAATCGAATCTTACTAATCTCGCCAGCGACGAGCTGCCCATTCACATCTTTATTATACAAGTACTTCTTGTCTATTGGATGTAGAAAGGGCTCTGCCGTAATCGGAAGGCCAGCACTTTTGGTGTTATCCTTTGCCAGGTTCTTAATCTTGTTTTCCAAAGCGGTCTGCGAGGCTCCTTCTTTCAATAATACATAGCTAGTTGTCGAAAATGCTCCCCAGCCATCTTGCTCTGGATTTATGCGTTTGGCATAAGATCGAGGGATCAAGTATTTGAAACCAAACTTGGTATTGTTTGGTAGATCTTGGAGCACAGCGGTCACTGTCAACTGCGATGCAGAGTCGACAGTTAACGTCTTTCCAACCGGATTCTCATTCCCAAATAAGGTTTTCGCAAAGGAGGCTGTCAACACGATATGGCTAGGGTCTGCCAACGCTGTATTCGCATCGCCTTCCAGTAGAGGAAAGCTGAACATATTTAGAAACACACTGTCTACGACTGCACCATAACCTTTTATTTTCTTGTCGCCACTTCGGAAGAGATTCGAGCTCCCATTATATATAGTTGCGGCCTCAACCTCAGGATAATCCGATTGTAAAGTCGTCGTCAATATTTTCTGGGTATTATTGTTTACCCATGTTTCGATTCCATCCGTATCACGATTATAGACTACATATAGACGATCAGATTTCTCATGAAACTTATCCATACTGTATTCTCGCTGAATCCAGAGGGTAATTAGGATAGATGCAGCCATACCGATAGACAATCCGATAATATTGATAAAGGAAAACACTTTGTTCTTTGCAAGACTGCGAGCTAGTATATTAAAGTAATTGCGAATCATCGATGAAGTATTTAGTATTTAGTACTTAGTATTTAGACCCGTAGGGACTATATTATTCGACATTTATCAAATAGCCACTAGGATGCCATTGTTTTAACGTATTGATATGCAGTTGTTTGTGTGTTAATCTCATTTGTTTATTGTTCGAATTCGAACAGTATTTGTGCGTATGCGAACAATCATTATTTGCTTTCAATTTACATGTTTAGAACTTATATATCAGCGTCTTAACAAGCTATTCTCTCTTAGAAGCATATCGAAGAAATGGCAAGATAATTGTATCCTATCTTGATACACAACTATAATAAAACCCTATGAAATCAACAATTAAACTTGCTGTCCTAGCCTTGTTAGCAGTCAGCACAACAGCACATTCTTCTTGCAGTAAAGATGAAGAAGCAGGTCCGTCGATTGATGTGGCGACAGGATCCTTCAAAGGGACGCTAAAATCCAGACTTCCCGGAAAAGCATTTAATACGACTGCCAACGCCATCGTAACGGTGAGTAAACAAAATGGTTCGGAAATGAAAATTACCATGCCGTTTCCGGAAGGAGCTTACACCCGAGTAATAAAAGTAGCAAGTTTGGACGGCGATATTATGAGCGAAGATCCTCAAGATCCTGCAGGAATCTTTATTTATTACACGGCGACATCTCAGTTATCTATAAGTAGCCAGCCCCTAGCAGCGGATGCTGTTCAGTTTAGCTTTCAGGGACCGAAACAATAGTTTAGATATTAGACATTAGATTTTAGAGCAGGGCGCCGATTAGGCGCTTTTTTTGGGGATGCGTTGTTTTTTTCTTTGGTTTAGAAAGGAAAATTTTTCTGAATCAAGAAAGGAAGGATTTAAGGATTGGCAGGATCAATCGTCTACCTTTCTTTCCAATCCTGATAATCATTTCATCCTTTTTTTCCTGGTTCAAGACAATTCAATCCCGTCACTCCACACATCCTGAACATTTGTCTTAAACAAGAAAGGAAAGTTTGTTTTTGAAGAAAGGAAGTATTGTTAGGATATTTTGTCTGAACCAGGAAAGGAAGGATTTAAGGATTGGCAGGATATTTTGTCTTTGAACCAGGAAAGGAAGGATTTAAGGATTGTCAGGATATTTTGTCTTTGAACCAGGAAAGGAGGGATTTAAGGGTTGTCAGGATATTTTGTCTTTGAACCAGGAAAGGAAGGATTTGAGGATTGTCAGGACACTTTGTCTTTGAACCAGGAAAGGAAGGATTTAAGGATTGTCAGGATCAGGTTTAACCTTTAAATACCTATGATATATTTTATTGTACCCTTTTTCGTAATCTAGAGGTAAGTAAGTTTACTTACTCCCATTTCAAACCCAATGTAAACCCAATTCAAACCCCAATCATAAGCGCTCCGAATTGGCTATGTTATGGTTAAGAATGGGGTGTAAAATGTTACTCAGTAATAGCAGGTGTATCCAGATCCTGTTCATCCTTGCATCCTTCCTTTCCTGGTTCAAAACAATCTTCTCTTTCTAAACCAAAGGTTCAGAGACTCCTCAAACAGCAAAAGGCGCCTAATCGGCGCCCTGCTCTAAAATCTAATGTCTTATGTCTAATATCTAGCCCCCCTTATTCATCCCTCAAACTATCCACAGGATTAGTCTTTGCCGCCTTGATAGCCTGATAGCTCACGGTTAATAGGGCTGCCACTAAGGCGAATAATCCGCCCAATACAAACGGTATCCATGATAGCTCGATGCGGTAGACGAAGTCTTGCAACCACTTGTTGCAGGCCCACCAGATGATAGGGCTAGCAATGAGGATTGCAAGGATCACCATCTTCACAAAGTCTTTAGAAAGCATGCCGACAATTCCCGACACCGTTGCACCCAACACTTTACGGATGCCGATTTCTTTGCTTCGTTGAAATGCGGTGATGGTTGCAAGTCCAAATAGACCCAGACAGCTGATGATAATCGCGATGCCCGTGCTGATGTTCGTCAGTTTGTATAGGTTTTGTTCCTTTTTGTACATCGCGAGAATCGACTCGTCATAGAACTTATATGTAAATGTATCTTCCGGGAAGAACTTTGCCCAGGTAGACTTCACTTGTTCGATGATTTGCGGCCATTCTTTTCTATTCGTTGAGCTTAGTCGGATACCATAATCCCCTAACTGTTCCTTTGAGTGGAGAAGTGCTAAAGGCTCAATGTTTGAATAAAAGTCTCTGGTATGGAAATCTTTCATAACACCGACAATTCGCTGCTCATATCCTTTCTGACCAATTATTTCGCCTATCGCATCTTGTGGATTTTTAAATCCATATCCTCTAGCTGCGGTTTCATTGATAATATAGCCGTTGGTTGTGTCAGATGGTAAAAGGGGAGCACCAGCACTGAGCTTCAAATCGTAAAAGGAGAAGTATTCCTGATCGATTACTTTAGTGAATATGTTTTGTGAGATAGGCTCCAACTGTCCCTTCGGATAGTAGTTCATGTGAGAAGAACTATAGTCCGGCGATAATGGAGCAGTCCCCATCGTTACAGCCTCAACACCTGGAATCTGACGTAGTTCATTGCTTAGGGTTATCTTCTTCGTTTCGAAATTAGGGTCTTCGAAAAGCTTGTAAGGTATTTCAGAAAGAATCACGGCCTCTTTGTTGAAACCCATATCTTTTTCGACCAGATATTTTAATTGCTGCCCAACAATCAATGCTCCAACAATAAATATCTGCGCAATGATAAATTGGAAAACGATAAGTGCCTTACGAAGGTTTATTCTGTTCTGACCGACAGCAACTGTTCCTTTATTTCTAAAGATATCCACAGCATTGACCTTGCTGATGATCCACGAGGGATAAAATCCTGCCAATACACTAGTCGTTAATAATACAAAAGCGATGAAGACTATAAAGAGTAGCGGATTGGAATTGGTCTTGGCACCTTCGGATACTAAGTCGCCAAGGAACAGCATGGCAATCTGGACAACGAAAGCCGATAAGACGGTCGCTAATCCAACGATGATTGCTGTTTCTGTCATCATCTGCAGTACTAGCGATTTGTTAGATCCACCAAGCGTTTTGCGAATCCCAATTTCTTTATAACGTTGCGGTAACTGTGCGGTGGTCAGGTTGATGTAATTGATGCAAGCCAACAGTAGCAAGAAAATTCCAACACCAATTAAACCATAGATCACCTGTAAGCTGGTTTTATCAGCGTCGCGCTCGTTCATGTGCGACGCAAAATGCGAGTCTTTGATCGGCATGAAGTTTATGCTTCTCGTATATTCATAAGTCGGCTTGGTCTCTGCTTTAAATTCTTCCCATTTACTTTTGACGGTAGCCTGTATTTCCGTAAGAGCTTTATCAGCGGCGGCTTTATCCTTGACTAAAATATAAACCTTGTCCGCACCGTTGCTGTTTGTCCAACTGGCTAGTCTTTTATCTTCCGCCCTTTTCTGCAGTAGGAGAAATTCTTGACCAATAAATTCAGAAGGAAATGGGAGGTTCTCGACAATGCCGGAAACTGTTTTCTTCAATGAGTCATTATATACGATCGTTTTTCCCACAATCTCCCGCGGGCTTAAGTTTGGAAAGTAATACTTTGCGCGTTTCTCCGTCAGCACGAGTTGAAACGGGTCGTTCAACGCGGTCCTCTTATCTCCCGCGAGCCACTTATAGGGTAGCATATCAAAATAACTAGGAACCGTATTGATCACTGCAGTCTCCAAATAATCAGGCTCTTCCTGCTTTGCGTCCTGACCGGCGATAGCAGGTATATCGATCTTTGCAACAAACATCCGGAAGCTCGGAACAACATTTTCAAGACCATCCATCTCCTGCTTCATATGGAAGTAGATCGGTCGCGACAAGCCACCAAATAGCTCATCCTGGCCATCGCGCTTAAAATTCAATAATACTCGATAAATGTTCTCTTTATCTGGAATGCCCTGCTCATAACTGAGCTCGTAACTTACAAATCGGTATATCAACCAGCAGGAGCTAATCCCGATAGTTAATCCCAGGATATTCAAAAAGCTGAATAGCTTATTTCTTTTTAAGTGGCGTAGACTGTTAAACATTTTTGTAGTATTTAGTGGTTAGTATTTAGTGGTTAGTATTTAGTATTTAGACCTATGGCGGAATATCAGATATTAGACGTCAGACATTAGATATTAGACCCGATCCTGCCAATCCTTTTATCCTTTTTTTCCTGGTTCAAGACTATGTGCTGCTATACCAAGCCAGCATAGGTCTAAATACTAAGTAATAACTACTAAATACTTAAACAAGGTCTAAAATCTAATGTCTCATGTCTAATATCTAACCTTTACTCATCCCTCAAACTATTCACTGGATTTGCTATAGCGGCTTTTATCGACTGATAGCTCACCGTAAATATGGCAATCAAAATAGCGGTTATTGCTGTTATCAAAAATATCTCCCAACTTACTGATATGCGGTAGGCATAAGTGCTCAGGTAGCTGTTCATTGCCCAGTAGGCCAATGGGAATGCGACGATGCAAGCGATGATTACAAGCAGCACAAACTCTTTGGAAAGCATTCGGGTAACTGAAAATACAGATGCACCCAATACTTTGCGGATGCCGATTTCTTTCGTTCTGTTCTCTGCCATGAACGCCGAAAGTCCGAATAGTCCCAAACAAGAGATAAAGATGGTGAGCCCGGCGAATAGAGAAGCTAGTTGTCCGGTTTTTTCTGACTCGTTAAACTTCTTCGCATAGTCTTCATCAACGAAGGTGTACTCGAAAGGGTAGAGCGGATTGTATTTCTTTAGAATCGCTTCCGTTTTGTCTAAAGCCTCACGCGTATGTATATTCGGTTGGAACTTAATATGTGTAGTCGCTAGATAGCCATGGGCACCTTCGATGATCAGCGGTGCTATAGGATCATAAGGCGACTCTTGTATAAAGTCTTTGATCACACCGATGATTTGGTAAGACTGACTGCCGTCCTTAATAATCTGTCCGATAGGATCCGCAAACCCAATTTCCCTTGCCGCAGATTCATTGATAATCGCCGCTGCCGAGTCTGTTGGGAATTTGCTGAGGTCAAAATCACGACCCTTCACTAACTCCAGACCTGTGGTTTCTATCAACTTATCGTCTGCTGCTGTTCTATTAAAGATTACGGTATTGTCTTTGGATTTCCCTGCCCACTCAAAAGTGTTGCTGTTGCTCCATCGTAATGTAATTGGCGACATTGTGCGTGTCAAGCTGCTAGCAATACCTTGTTCCAATAATTCCTGTTTAATGGATTTGAAATTCTTCTCAACATCCCCATTTTCATATATGAAAATCAAACGTTCTTTATTGTAACCAACCTCACGGTCTTGTGCATGTTGTATTTGCTTACGGATAGTGATGGTGCTGACGATTAATACGATAGCGATAATAAACTGACTCACGACTAATACCTTCCTTGTGCTAAAGCTATTCACCTTGAACACAAACTTGCCTTTAAGCACACGGATTGGTTTGAACGAGGATAAAAAGAAAGCCGGATAGCTGCCAGCAACTAATCCCGTAAAGATGACGAATGCCATAAACGCAATCCAGAAAGCAATGCTATCGTATGGCAATGTCAATTCCCGATCTACTAATTTCGAATAACTCGGAAGTGCGAGGATCACAATAAGGAGTGCAGCAAGTCCAGCAAAAATAGCCAGTAAGATGGACTCCGACAGAAACTGTTTGATTAAGGATGATTTTCCTGCACCAACCACTTTTCGGATACCAACCTCCTTCGCTCTTTTTTCGCTCTGCGCTGTACTTAGATTCATAAAGTTGATACAGGCGATAAGCAGGATAAAGCAAGCAATCACAAAGAAAACACGTACCGTATCAATTCTTCCACCTGCGACTACGCCGTTCTCATATTTATCGTAAAGATGCATGTCCGCCAAAGGCTTGATTAAATTGTCGGCGTTTGTTTCGGTGTGACGTTTTACAAGTCCTTTGATGTTCTTGCTCAGCAATTCAACGTTTGCTCCCTTTTTCAATAAGATGTAGGTCTGTAATGTATTATTATTCCAATACGTATCTCCAGCATTTTTGCTGTCATGATACTTCATCGAGAGCAAATAGCTCGTTTTATTGTAGGTGCTATTGGCTGGAAGATCTTTCAATACGGCAGATACGGCGAACTGCTCTTCATTATTTCGTTGAACGAATTTTCCGATAACATCCGTGGAATTGAATAATTTCTTCGCTAATGATTCCGTCAAGACGATACTATTCACATTGGAGAGCGCAGTTTTCGTATCACCTGCGAGGACTTCGAAATCAAAGATGTCAAAGAATCGCTCATCTGCAAAAATGCCAGCTTCCTTGTTCAACTTGTTCTCTCCGACGGAAAGCAAATTATTACCGCTTTTATTTACACGCACGGCATGCTCGATCTCGGGAAATTCCGTCTCTAGTGTCCTTGCCATCACACGAGGGGTCCAGAACCATACCTGCATCTTATCGCCCCAGATTGCTTTATTCCCGACAACATAGGTCCGGTCGAGATTGCTGTACTGACGATCAAACGTCACTTCACTCCGAATCCATAACATAATCAATATCGCGGCCGCCATACCAATAGCTAAACCAATAATATTGATCGCCGTGAATCCCTTATTCTTCTTGAGGTTGCGAAAGGCTATTTTAAACATGTGGTTGTATTTAGTGTTTTTTAGATTTTAGACATTAGATATTAGACATTAGAGTAGGACGCCGATTAGGAGCCTTTCTTTCAGACTAGATATTAGACAGTAGATATTAGATATCAGACCCGATCCTGTCAATCCTTAAATCCTTCCTTTCCTGGTTCAAGACAACGTACCTTCCTTTCCTTCAAGTCAACTGTCCTTCTTTTCCTGATTCAAATTCCATTCTAATATCTAACGTCTAACATCTCATATCTAATTTCTAACATCTCATATCTAATGTCTAACATCTCATATCTATAAATTAATTTCTTACATCTTCCAATATCACCTGTCCGTCGAGCATTCTGATTACACGGTCTGCGAATTTGGCGTCGTATTCAGAGTGTGTTACCATGACGATGGTTGTTCCGGCTTCGTTGAGTTCGGTTAGTAATTGCATAACTTCATTACCGTTGCTCGAATCTAAGTTACCTGTGGGCTCATCGGCTAGGATCAATTTAGGGTTGTTGACTACGGCGCGCGCTACGGCGACACGTTGTTGCTGACCACCGGACAGCTGCTGTGGAAAGTGATTGCGGCGGTGCATGATCTGCACTTTTTCCAACACTTCCTCCACGCGTTTCTTACGTTCGGCAGCAGGCACATTGGTGTAAACAAGCGGAAGTTCCACGTTTTCAAAAACCGTTAGCTCGTCGATTAGGTTAAACGACTGGAAGACAAAGCCGATGTTATGCTTGCGCAAATCCGAACGCTTATTCTCCTTAAATTTTGCTACTTCGATACTGTTGAATAGATAACTGCCCTCGTCTAAATCGTCCAACAGACCAACTATATTTAATAGGGTCGACTTCCCACATCCAGAGGGGCCCATTACGGCAACAAACTCTCCCTCTTTCACATGTATATTAACATCGTTGAGCGCAACAGTCTCCACCTCTTCGGTGCGATAGAATTTCTGTAGGTTGGTTATCTTGATCATATGGTATCTATAATTTCTTTGTTTATCTTTTCATCATTTGCGACCTACTACTTCGGTTAGGGGGTGAAGCAGCAGGCGCAATGACTTCTACTGTTTTATGCTCAATTCTTGAATCTTATCGTAGGTTTCATAGCTTGAAATAACGACTTTATCGCCGGGTTTCAAGCCTCCTAATACCTCATAATATTCCGGGTTCTGACGGCCTAATTGAATATCCGTACGATAAGCTGTATTTCCTGATTTATCTAATTTAAAAATCCAGTTTCCGCCCGTTTGTTGATTAAAGCCTCCCTTTGCGAGTAACACCGCTTTGGTCTTATCGCTCAATGCTAAACGTATCGGCAGGGTCTGTCCGCGACGGATACTCTCCGGTCTTGCACCAATAAACTCCATGTCTACCAAGAAGCGACCATCTTTCACCTGGGTGTACACTTTTTTAATGCGCAGCTCATAGGACTTGTCATCAATGCTGAACTGCCCCTTCAAATCAGGAAAGATGCGGTTGATATAGTGCTCATCGATTTCTGCACGCACTTTAAAGCCTGTCAATACATCAATCTGTCCTAAACGCTCGCCAGCCGTTTTATTCTGTCCGATCTCTGCATCAAAGGAAGTCAGTTGTCCATCCACAGGAGCTCTTAATATTAGATCTCCCACTTTTTGGCGCATCAGCTGCAAAGCGCTCTGCGTACGTTTATAGGTTTCGCGGTCCTGATTTAGTTTCTGTGCATTCGAAACCTCATCTTGTCTCACGATCTGATTCGTTAACCCGATACGTTCTTTCTGGTAATTATACTCATTAAGTGACTTTTGATATTCCTGTGAACCAATCGCCTTTTCCGCCAGCAACTTTTTGTTCAAGGTATAAACGCGCTCCGCTTCCTTCAGTGCTTGCTCCACATCCGCCATCTGATTACGATTGTTGATAGTAGCCTGCTGTGCACTGGTCTGCGCAATTTGAGCCTGTGTCAAGAGGTTCAAAACCTGCGTTTCCTGATTGATAAGGCTCAGCTCCAAATCCGTATTCGAAAGACGCATGATAGGGTCTCCTTTTCTCAAATGCGCCCCATCTTCTACATATTTCTCCTCCACACGACCACCAACCGAAGCATCCAGATAAATACTGCTGATAGGAAGTACGGTTCCATTGATAGGTATAAACTCTTGAAAGGTATCTTCTTTTACTTCAAAGATAGCAATACGCTCCGCTTCTACATTGAGTTTGCTATTGCCGCTCGTGAAGTAATAACTCGCGCCGATCAAGCCAACCAAGGCAACCACGCCGCCAACCGTTAAGAGCCGCTTCGTATTCCATGTCTTCTGTTTAATTGGTCTGTCCATTTATTTTATTCTTTACGATAAATGCATAGATAAGGTTGTGCCAAAGTTGTAAATATCTGTAAATCAGTGCTGTTTCGTCTTTAGCAACTTGGCTACTGTTCGTTAGCGAACAGTAGATGTTCGCTTATGTCCATGTTAGATGTTAGATATGAGATTTTAGATGTAAGACATGGAGGAGTCGGAGAGGTGGGGTGAGGGGTTTTTTGTCTGAAACTTTGGTTTAGAACGGGAATTTTGTTTTGAACATTTGGTTTAAACTAGAAAGGAAGGGAATTTTGTTTCGAACCAGGAAAGGAAAGATGCAAGGATTGGCAGGATCGGGTTGAAAGAAAAAAAGGGGTTGTTTCTGAACCAGGAAAGGAAGGGAAATTTGTTCTGAACCAGGAAAAAAAGGATACAAGGATTGCCATGATCAGGTATAGCGGCGAAAGATGGTATGGGTTATATACATTTTAGGAAGGTGTCTAAAAAGGCACC